>CAMJKC010000023.1 GCA_946406305.1 uncultured Lachnospiraceae bacterium | reverse complement strand
TGTGATTGATTTATTTTATGGCATTTTGAAAACAACAAAATTTTGCAAAAATTGTGTTGTATTGTTTGCATATACTTTTCTTATTATTAAATTGATATTTGTAACATTTAAAGTTCTTATATATACCTTTTTGTCATTTACCGATGGGAGTATAATTCCATTGTTTGTAAAAACAATTTTTGGTTTCTTTTGCTCAAATTTAATCTCTCCTTCAAATGGAGATAAAGTTTGAGTTCCATCAGAAGCCCTTATGCCTTTTTCAACTGTTACCTTATATGTCTGTTTAGCATTAAAGTCGCCTCTTAAAATTATTTTCTTTCCATATTTTGAAACAGTGTAACTCGTATTTGGCTCAACCTTTATATATGGTCCAGCATCAAATTTATCTCTTATGTCTTTACTAAAATCTACTTCAATGTAAGAAGATTTGTCTGAATCTCTGTGACCTTTTATGCTCAAAGTTTGTATGGCAGGAATATTTTTTTCTTCCTCTTCTGCCGTTTCACTTTCTAACACATTTGTAGTCTCCTCTTGTGTTCTACTTTGTCTTACTTTGCTCGTTTCAACTACAGTTTGTTCTTTTTTGCATGAAATAAAAAGTAAGCTCAAAAAAACTAAACTTATAATACTTACTTTTTTAAATACTTTTTTCATACTCCCTCCAAATATTTATATATTACTTATTAGACTATATTAGTTATATTATACAAAAAATAACCAATTTTATCAACAAATTAAAAAACGGCATAGCCTTACACTATGCCGCTTTTAAAAATTTCTATTTGATTATTCTACCTGTATTGTCTGTCCTTCTGCCATCTGGTAATATTCCATTCTTAACTAATGCACCATAAGGAACTGTTAAAGAATTTGTTTCACTAAAGTAGTATTCTACTCCACCTATTGTTACAATACCTGTCTTTAATGCTCCTCTTCCTCTTGTATTTGTCTCATCTAAATAATATGTGTTTCCATCTACATCAGTTATAAGTCCAACTTCCATAATTCCGTAAGCGTTAAAGTGGTATGACTGTCTCTGTCCATTATACATTATATTTACCCACTCATTTCTTGCTATATAACTTTGGTTATTCTCTACATTATTTAGTGACAAATTCCAAGAACCAGTATTGTTATCGTAATGCCACATACCTTCTACAGGTTTTCCTTTATAGTTAGCAACATTTACACCTGCTGAAATCTTTTGCTCTGTGCTTGCAACTCCAACTTTCGCACCTGTTGCATCAACTATATATCCATCTGGTGTTACTGTATTTGTTTGAAGAGCACCTGTCACTGGGTTGAAGAAGTATTCTCTACCATTTATTGCTACCCAACCTGTTTCTCTTCTTCCTGTTGTAACTCCTTGTCTCTCATCAAGATAGTATGTGTTACCATTTTCAGTATAAATTCCTGTTCTCATGTTACCATTTGCATCAAATGAATACCATCCGAACCATCCATTTCCTGCAGGTATCTTATACCATCCATTAGCCGCTATATTTCCTATAGCATTCATTCTGGTTCCACCAAGTCCTACAGAATCTCCACTTGTTATAGTGTATGACCATTTATTTGTTGTAGGGTTATAGTTCCAGTTTCCATAACTTGCACCACTTCCATCACTTACAAGTCCATCATTTCCTACCATACCATTACCACCAGCTGCATTTGCAGAGTTAGCTGTATTTCCAAGTCCACCACCTAATGGGTCAAGTGTAGTAGCATTAAAGCCAACGCCTTGTGTTCCGGCTATTGCAGTGGAGCCACCTCCACCGCCGCCACCGCCGCCGCCTCCGCCGCCACCACCACCGCCACCGCCTCTTGGTGTTACTTGACGACCTGTTGTTGTTGTTGACCATATTGCATAAAGTGTTACCGGCTCATAATCTGCAATATCAGTATAGAATGTATTTATAGTGACGCTCTGCCTTATTGTAAAGCTTCGCCCATTTCCATTTTGTTGTGTATTCCAGTGTGAAATGATGTTATTTGTCTTTGTGAAAGGCCAAGCTGGAATTATATATGGTTCCCCTGTAACGAGTGATGCTTCATAAACTGTAGTTCCTCCTTCTCCTACTCCACCATTTCCATCAAATCTGACTATGTAAGAATTTGGCTCCCATACAGCTATTAACTCTATGTCACCCCTTCTTCCGTCTATAAAGCTTCCTTGTGTTATCCTTATCTCTGACTGTGTAGCTCCACTTGGTAATTGCCAATACAAGAATCTATATCCTGGTCTATCTGGTCTCTGTATTGTCTTCCCACCTTCTGTTTGTCCTAAAATGTTATACCAAGTTGGTAAGAAATTATTAACAACCATATTCATATTTGTTATATTAGTTGAATTTACAGACCTATTCTTGTAAGTGATATTATATCCTGCAACACTCCACACAGCATATAATGTAACATCACCACCATCTTTAACTCTTGTAATTTGTGGACTTACAATTGCTCCATTTACTTTCGTTGCATACTCTGGAGTTTGACTATCAGCTTTTGTGCTAAATCCTACAAAGTCATAACCATCTGATTCAAATTTATAAGTTCCAACATCTATAGTTCTAAGCTCATTGTATTTAACACCAGTTATAGCTGGAAGAGTTGTTGGTGTTACTGTCGCTGCTTGCAAATTACTATTGAAGTTTATGTTGTATGTTTTCTCCTCCCAAATAGCATATAATGTGATTTCTAATTTAGTTTCATCAATCTTACTATTACTATATGCTGTTTGATTGAAGTTTGTTGTAGATGTTACAACATCTGTCTTGTTATATGACCAACCTTTGAAATTCCAACCTTCAACATTTTGTGTCCCAAGTGTAGCATTGTTAGAATAAATATGTGCTTTATAACTACTTAAATCTGGGAAGTTATTTTCAAATGCTACTGTTATTCCTTCTTCTGTTGGTAAACTAATTGTATCTTTGTCTGTTGAATGAGGTGCATTTCCTTGTGGTTTCATCTCATTTGTATAGTTACCATCAAATACTATCTTATATTGTTTTGCTTCCCATATAGCATAGAGTGTAATGTCGTTCTCGCTATTTACATCCCAAGTAGATAAGTCTTTGATGTCAGATGCATTTTCTGTTGTGCTCCATCCTTTAAAGTTATAACCATCTCTTGTAACAGTTACTAATTGACGATCTGTTAAGTTTCTATTTTTGCTTAACTCAAGGTCAAAATATCCTACTCCTTCATATGAATCTCCAGTTATTTTATTTAACCCATCTACAAAAGTAACTTCTGCACTGCCTGATCCTTTATTTGCACTGTATATAACTTTTACATCTTTTCTCAACCATTTAGCATATAAAGTTACATTTCCTGTGTTGTCTTTCATCTCACTAATTTGTGAATCGTTGAATCTTAATCCATTACTTACTTTTGTTCCCCAAACTCCGTTTTCAATATTTCCACCATTGAATCCATCTTTCATATACCAACCGTCAAATGTATATCCAACTCTTGTAGGTTCAGGTAAATCTGCAAAGTTTGTATCATATGTTACAGTAATGTTTTCATAACTTGTAGGGTTTGCATTTGTACTTCCGTGGCTATTTGATGCATCATTTAGGTTAAATGAAACTGTATAATCTTTTGCTTTCCACTGTGCATATAGAGTAACAATATTGTTATTGCTGAACTCTGTAAACCTATCTGTAGCTTGATAATTCTTTCCAGTTCCATCAGCTTTTGTATTCCAACCTACAAGCTCATAACCAACTAAAGTTGCTGTTGGAAGACCGCCTGTGATAGCTGAAGTTGGCAATGCACCATCTATAGCTCCCCTACTTCTTCCCTTACTTATCAAATCATCAAATAGTATCTTTCTTTGAGCATATGACAATACTGCTCTATTTGATGCACTTCCTTCATTTGCATTAAAGTTTATTGTTATTTCATTTGGCATCCATTTTGCATATATAGATGTATCATCATCAAATGTCGCTCTTGTAGTATTTGCAACTACTTTATTTGCCCAAGCATTTCTGTTGTATGTCTCAGATAGAACATCTTCGCCTTTCTTCAAATACCAACCATCTAATTTATATCCATCACGAGTTGCATTTTTAAGGCTTCTTATAACATCTGAATATTTATATTTCTCAGTAACTGAAGTTTGGTTCTTATTATCTACTCTTGGAGTTGTAGAACCACTACCTGCATTACCATCCCAAGTTATGTTTAATTCTTTTACTTCCCACTGAGCATATACTGTAACCTTCATATTGTTTGCAGTGAGTAATGCCCATTCAGAGTCGCTAAAGTTCCATTCATCATTATATATGTTCTTTGAATTTACATCTGTTGGAGAAATGAACCAACCTTTAAATCCATACCCATTTATCCTTGGTATAGGTAAAACATCTTTGTTGTATTTCTTGCCAAAGCTGAACTTGCTTTGTGCACTTGCTATTGATCTATCCCAAGTAATTGAAGTATTGTTTACACCATTTGGTAAATTAGTATTATATGTGAGTGTATATTCTACTGGGCTCCATCTTGCATAAAGTGTAGCATCAGCTATATCACTCCAGTATAATGTATTTCCAGTTACAGCTTCTTTAGACTCTTTATATTGATTTGCATCACTTGGTGTTGTGTACCAACCCTCAAATGCATATCCAACTTTCTCTATTTGATAGTGTGTTACACCAGATACACGAACTGACACTTTGCTGTCTGGTATATATCCAACTTGATTTATTGGCACACCATACATACCACTTGTTGTCAATTCATCAACCATAGTTCTCGTTCCATCTTTATCGTATATCTTACCACCGTTAGCCTTTAAGTAGATGTCGTTCTTTGAACCTCTCCACCAACCAAGTAATGTTGAGTTCCCAAGTTTTGTATAATTTGGAGATGTCTCGCCTATTAACATTTCTTCTTTTGGCTCTCTCTCTACTGAGAAATTCCAAGTATCAAGTGCCCAACTTCCAAATACATAACCTGCTATCTCTGGTATAGGAAGTGGCTCAGATGCTGCTATTCCTTCAACTTTTCCATATGGCATATCAAACCAAACAGTCTTATCTGGCACAGTAGGTATTACATCTGTACTTTTGAATGTTCTTGTTCTAACATTAAATGATACTTTATATTCTTTATTCTTCCATACTGCATATATTGTAGAATCTTGTGGGTTTCTGTATGTGAAGTTAGAATTTATAACACTGTTCTGTCTGTTGTCGTAAAGTATATTTGAAGCAGTTGCCCAACCTAAGAAATCATATCCGTCTCTCTCTGCTTTCCAGTTGTTTAACACTGTCATATCAAATGCACCGTCGTATGCTACTTCTACAGTTCCTGATGTCCTTGTTTCTGAACCATATTTAAGTGTAGCATTTGTGCTTCCATTACCTGTTGTGTTTTTATCATTTACATCTAATGTTATAGTGTATTTAATTGGCTCCCACTCTGCATATAAAGTACAAATCTCATTATCGCCTGAAGGTCCATAACCTGCACTGCTAAGTGTTGCTATTGCTTCTTTATCATCAACATGAATACCTGTCTTATCTTTCTTTGTATTCCATCCTGTAAATTTATAACCCTCTAATTTATAAACATTTTCTCTTACAGCTTGTTTAGTGTCGTATGTAAATGTTTGATTTGCCATAGTTCCATTTACAACATTTTCTTCACCAGTCTTTGACACTGGGGCATTTTTGTCAAACACTACAGTATATTTATGTGCTGTCCATTCAGCAACAAGTTCTACTGTATCATCATCAAACTCTGCTAATCTATTTACTGTCACACCATTATTATATGTCTGAGTGATATTTGAGTTCTTGTTAAATGCCTTTGCTGGTTTGTTGTCATACTTCCAATTTGCAAATGTATAACCTTTTCTCTTATATTTTGTAGAAGCTGCTGTGTCTTCTATAGTAGGAAGAGGCACATCATCAATATATGAAACATTTGTAATAGAATTTACCTCTCCTTCTACATCATCTGCACCTTTCTTAAAGCTGATATTATAATGTATAGGGTCATATTGTGCATATATAGAATATTTTGTATTTGTAGCATTAGTGCTATCTGGCCATACTAAAGTAGTTGAATCAACTTTTTCCGTTCCTGCATCATCATTTTGTTGCTTTGTATAATATTTGAATTTATATCCTGCAAGGTTTGGAGTAGCAAGAGTACCTATAGCCTGGTCAAATAGTCTATTTGTAAGCTTACTTGTATTAACTTCTGTTGCACCAAGTGCTTTATATGTACCATTTTGAGCTCCTACACTACCTGTCTTATTATTTGCATTTAAAGTAATTGTGTATGAAAGTGGTTTCCAATGTGCATATAGTTTTAGAACATTACCTGCCGCATCTATTGGATCACTATATCTAAACAATATGTTGTTCTTAATATAATCTGTGCTTGCCAAAACTTCTGTAGGACTTGCAGGTGTGAGTGTCCAACCACTAAACTTAAATCCTGCACGAGTAGGCACTGGCAAACCTTTTACAGCATCTGTTGATGTGTCGCCTTTTTGGAAAGTTTTGTCGTATGTATATTGTTTAGTTTCTACCCAAGTTGTATTATCTACATCAAATGAACTACCCATTAAGTTCTTATCAAATAGGACATTATATTTCTCATTTTCCCATATGAATTTAAGAACTACTTCTTCATTGTTTAATTTTTCTGATGCCAAACGACTTACAACTTCATTTTCTTTTATCTCCATCTTCGCTGAATTATTAGTTATGAAGTTTTTAAGTTTATAACCTTTTATAATAGCACTTGCTGTTCCTATATTTATTTTCTCTCCGTATTTTACATTTGTGAATACAGCTTTTTCACCTATTATGACATTTCCTTCTTCTGCACTTGTAGTTGGCTCATTGTAATCGTAATCTATGCTATATACATATTCATCCCATATAGCGGTAAGTGTTGCTATTTCATTCTTCTCTGTCCTTAAGTTAATAACTTCTTCAGCATTTGAGTATGTAGCAAGAGTCTCTGTATCTTTCCAATATTTGAATGTGTGTCCTTTAAATGTGAATCCGTTTGTCTTGCTGTTTACATTGAGAAGTGATGCCGCTTTTCCAACTTCCATTTTTTGTCTTGACATAGTTCCTTCTACCTTGTAGCCTTCATCTGTTACATCTTCTCCACCTGGTAAGAAGTCAACATAGTATGGATTTTTTACCCATTGTGCATAAAGTTTATAAGTTTGATTATCTTTCAATAAACCATATGACTCTGGAGCACCTGTGTCATCATAAGAGAATTCTACTTTTGGACTTCTGCCATCTTCAGTATCTGTAAACATACTGAACTCGTATCCATCTACTTCATATATAGTTGGAATATCTGTATTGAGTTTCCATTTGTCTGTATATGAGTGAGTTGCTACTGAATAAGTTGCTATTCCATTGAGTATGTAAGTCCCTTCTGGCACATTAGCATAATATTCAACTCTATATTGATGTTCTTTCCAATTTGCTTTTAATGTAATTACAGAACCACTTGCTATACCTGTAGTCCAACCTAAGTTGTCAAATTGAGGAATAGTAAGTTTTGAAACATTTGAATAAGTTCCTATTTTAGATACCATTCTTCCGTTTTCTTCAACTTGTGCTGTCGTATCTAAGTATAGATATGTGTATCCATCTGCTGTGTATACATTCTTTGGTATAACAACTTTTGTATCAAATTCTGCATCTATGTCTGCCATCTCTCCTTCAGCAGTTGTGAGTGACTTATTGAATTTTATAGTATATTTGTTCTTTAACCATTTAGCGAAGAATGTTGCGTCTTGTACTACTCCACTCTTTACAAGTGTAGGCCAGTTGTAGAGTGTATCTTTATTTACCAAATCACTGTCAACAGTTGATTTTGTCTTATACCAACCATCAAATGTATATCCTGGTCTTACAGGAGTTGGCAAAGCACCAATCTCTTTTCCATATATTACAGAAACAGTTGCAGTTGAAACTGTAGCTTTTGTAGAACCAGTTGAATCGTTTACATCAAATGATACTACATACTTACCAGCTGTCCATACAATGTATAAATTCACAGGGTCACCATTTGAAATATTTAATATCTCTTCTTCATCTTTAAATGTCTTTATAAGTTTTCCACTGTTGTCATACATCTCCCAATGGTCTATAGTATTTCCTGTATATACATAAGTATTCTTATAAAGTTTCTCTTTTTTATCAAATGTCATTACTTGAGATTTCATCTTGCTATTTGCATTTGACTCTGTAGCAATATAGTTGATTGTATATTTTACAGGTGTCCACTTTGCATATGCTGTAACATCTGTCTCATAGCTTATAGCCATTCCATTTGACAATTTATTTGCAGCTATCATAGAAGTAGTGCTTATATACCAACCACCAAATGTGTAACCCTCTCTCTCTACTACTGGTAGATCTTCTTCAAGAGCAGAGTCAAAGTGTGCATTTATAACATTTGTTCCAGATACATATTTAACTGGTGTCGTTCCTATCCACTCTGGGTCAAAAGTTATTACAACTTTTGAACCTAACCATTTTACATAAACTTCAGCATCTTTTAGAGCTTTTGTGGTATTAAAGTTCCACTCTTTGCCCCAATCTTTATCATTTTTACCATTGTTAAATCCGTTAGATGTCCACCAACCTGACTCGTCCATACCCTCTCTCTTAAATGCCATTCTCTCTACATCATTGTTATCTAAGTCTTTACTTATTGGTTTACCCATCCAAGTTTCATATTTTACTGAAGTAGATGGAGTAACAGGTGCAAGGGCTTTTCTTCTATTTGAAGCTGAATATCCACCATCATTTGCAATAACTGTAATTGTTACTTTCCTTTCCCATAGAGCATATATAGTTGCTTTCTCTTTTGTAATCAATGTATCTGATGCATCAGTGAAGTTATATTTCTTCTCGAATGTCTCATCTGTATACCAACCGAGGAATTTATGGCCATCTTTACTTACAGGGTCTATTACTAAGTCTGCCGCAGAACCTGTTGCTACTTGCTGACTCAAAACTGTATTTTCCACTGGCTCACCTGAAACATCAAATGTTACAACATTGTAGCTACTTTCAAGTCCATAGTAAATAGATGTTTTATCTTTTTTATACACTTTATATCTACTGTCATTATCTATTGTGAAGATATTATGATTTGCATAATCTCCAC
Source organism: uncultured Lachnospiraceae bacterium (assembly GCA_946406305.1). Taxonomy (GTDB): domain Bacteria; phylum Bacillota; class Clostridia; order Lachnospirales; family Lachnospiraceae; genus UBA3633. The sequence goes on along the minus strand of CAMJKC010000023.1, from coordinate 5,507 downwards.
TGTGAATTGAATGAGTCCAAGTTTCATATGCTATAGGTCTTATGTCAGCATAATCTTCAAGTCCTACTATGTTAAGACCTATTTGTGATGTAGAAGCTATGTCCTCAAATTGAACCATAGTGTTAGCACCTGACACTGTCTTGTCTATTGGTGCAAACAATAAGTTGCTTATTTTTCTTTGCATGTTTTGATTGTTAATAATCTTAACTTTTCCTGCAAATAATACATATGGGCTTATTACACTTCCATCTTGACCTAAATATTTTATAGCATTCTCAACTCTATTTTCTGTTATTTCAACATTCTCATATCTATCTCTGTTGTTTGATGAATTTTTGCCTTTATTCTCTATGACACTTCCATACAAACCATTGTCAACAACTGTGTTAGATTTTATAGTTGATTCAATATACTCTGCACTTATTACATCGCTACCATCTGTCACTTGACTTATAACTGATTTTCTAACTGTGTTTTCAATAATGTCACTATATCTTACATCAAGTTTCAAATAATCATTTGATATCAAGTAGTCATAATTTGTATTATTTTTTATAGTACTACTTCCTAATTTCAAATAGCTATTAGAATTTGCAGTTGTTCCTTTATTTCCAACTTTTATTAGATATCCATTTACCACTGCATCATTCACAATGTTGTTATTTGTGATTTCTGATTTTCGTATTTCTACTTTATCTAAATTTGTAGCCTTGTTCATATCAATATACATTATAGCATTGTATGTATTATCTGAAATTTTTGAATTCAATATATTGATATATTTACCATTCTCTCCTGTCATCATTAAGTGAATAAGACTATTCTCATATCCATTGTCACCTATTGTATTAGCTGTGCTCATATTATTCTTCATTTCTAATTTATCTGCAAAAAGTCCAGTCAAGTCTAATCTAATATTTTCGTTCTCATTAACTTTTACATTATTAAATGTTGTTTCTTTAGATGTCTTTATGAGACTTCCTTTCTCAGTGCTATTTGTATTCATACTAAACTTAGTAATATTTACATCTGTTAATTCTACTTTAGCAGCACTTATATACACTACATCTAATGGCTTACTCTCCTGATTTTCATAAGTAAGTGTTCCATTTTTTATTGTAATTTCTTTGTCTCCAGCTAAATCAAGGTCTATAAGTTTTCCATCTGGAACTGTCTTGGTCAATTTATATTCATTTAAGTCTATATTCTTTGCACTTATAGCTTGTCTATATGTATAGTAAGCTATTTTCTCAGGGTCAGTTTCTATTCTGTTTGCATATAACTCTCCATTATTATTTTCAGAAGTTATTGCTTCAAATTGAGAGTAGTCTAATAAGTCTTTTTCTAATTCAAACTCTACATCTTCTTCAGCTGAATAATATAACTGTTCAAAGTAATTTACTTCTATCTTTCCTGTCGTATTATTTTTCCAAACTGCATATACATTAAGATAGTCAACACCTGGTTCAACATATAAGCTATCATTCTTTAAATCAACTGACTTAATAGTAAAGCTCTTTGGATTTGATAAATCATATACATTTGTAACCCATCCTTTAAACTCATATCCATCTCTTACTAATTCTGGGACATCATCTGCATTTGGCAATTGAACCGCACCTGCTATACCTATCTTTTGTGATTGAACTGCACTGTGATAATTATTATTTAAATCACGGTAAGAGTCTACTGGAACTCCACCATCAAGCACAAAATAAACTGGTCTACTTTGAACACCTATATGGACATTTGCATTTGTAGGTTGTCCTGTATAGTAAACTTGATTTTCTTCTTGCTCACCTGCTTGATTTACACCCATTAGGATATCTGCAAAGAATCTACCGTTACATGGATAAGTTCCGTTTTTAGTATAACCTGTTATAATTTTCTCATCAAAATAGTCTATTGTTACATGGATACGAGATTTATCATAATCAAAACGATCCATTATCTTTCTTGTTACACCAGATTCTGTAAATCCAAATTTATTGCTCCCTGCTCCTTCAATTGTTCTAAGGAACAAATTCTTTATTCCGTTTTTAGAATTTCTTGAGTCGTCATAACTATCAAATGCTTCTGTATCTGAGAATTCTGGACTTTCACCTCTTATAACTACTCTACCATTCATATAAATATTTGCATAAGGACCTACTGAAATGTTACCACCGCCTGTAGCTCCTGTTCCTGTATATGTATTGTTGTATGCATAGAACCCAGCAGGGTTATCAGCAAATTGTATAGAATCTCTTGCAGCTTCAACTACTGGTTTATTACCTGCTACATATATAGCCGAACCATCAGCTGCTTTGTTATTTGCATAAATTCCTATATGAAGTGATTCTGACCTCTCTAAATAGAAAGCTCCTCCTTTTTTCTTCGCTTCATTTCCAGTTATTATTATTGGATCTGTAACATGTGTCACACCACCGATTATCCAACTTGTTGCTGTAGCATGATAGTTTACATCTTTCAAATATGCGAAACCACCATTTTCACCTGCAGTATTATTCTTGAATTCAAGTGTAGCAATATTTTGTCTTATTTCAATCTTATCTTTCTTCTCTCTATAATTGTCTCCACCGCTAATATATATTGCTCCACCACTTCCATTTATTGCTTTATTGTTACTCATTACATTTGTAGCATTTGGTGCTGGTGAGAATTCCATATTAACTACGAATTCTGAAGTTGTCGCTAAATTTGCCTTATTTGAATATATTACTCCTCCATTATTCTTTGCTGTGTTATTTGAAAACTCTGAACCGAAAACATTCAAATTAAGACTCTTTGAATCCATATTGTCATCACTATCTATATATATTACTGAGCCATCTACAGCTAAATTACCTTTTGCAGTAACATTCATTAAAACAACCTCTCCATCATTTGCATCTCCTGTATTTCCACCTTTTATATTGTAGAAGTAGAAAATTGCTCCTTTGCCATTTGTTGCATCGCTGTTATCTACATTCTCAAACTCACAGTCTTCGACTTTGATACCACCATCAAATCCTCTTATGTAGAATACTCCACCTGTTTTTTGTAGTTTTATATTTTTAATTACGACTTTATATATTTCCATATAATTTGAATAAGCTTCGCAATCTTCAATAGTTATAATACCCTTGTCTCCACCTGGGTTAGTAGCCATATCATCTTGTATTTTTATTCCTGCCATACAGTCAACTTTACACTTGTTTAGATAAATCATACTAACTTTTGCATTCAACTTGTCACATATTTCAACACCGTTAATATTTACATTAGCATTTTTTGCATTTAATATAGCACCTTCTACAGATGTTCCATTTATGCCTGGATATCTAAACTTTGTGTTAAATAAATTAACACTTGCATCTTTTTCACTTCCATCTTTAGTCCCTTCTACTCTTATGAGTGAAGTTCTATCAACTTGTAATTCTTCAGGTTTGTCAAGACTTCCATTTTGACAAAGTATTCCACCTTCTTCTTTACAATTTGTAATATTTAATTCTGAATCAGCTTCAGTCATAACAACTAATTCTTTTCCATAAGGACGAGTAAGTGTATGACCATTTAGACATATAATATAACCTTTCTTTGGTTCTTCAATAGATCTCTCAAGTGTAATGTCTGTTGACAATATATATGAAGCTTCCATATCTGTATTGAAGAATCTACTGTTAAATGCTATGAGCCAAGTCTTTGTAGAATCTTCATGAGTTGTTCCTTCATGTTTATCGTGGCAATCTCCTCCATTTGGTACTACTCCACATACCTTATGACCATGGTCAACAGCCCACATAGCATCAACTGATTGGTCAATGTCTTTTTTACATATAAATAAGTCTTCCTCAAAATTCCAATTTACAAACTTGCTATTGTTTTCTTCTTTTATCCAACTCTCTGCAAGCCAGCCACTAAATACATAATCTTCATACCCTGTATCTTTTACTGGATCTCCAAAATTATCTATATATACAATAGCACCGTATTTTACATACATATATTGAGAAGTAGCTAAGTTCTCTGATGAGTTACCTACAAGTTTTTTAGCATTTAACTCTGGTCCTATAGCTAAGTAATTGTCATTTGACTTATATACTACATAGTTTTCATTTTCATTTCTCTTGTCAAGAGTGAAATGCTCTTGTGACATCAAGTATTTTTCACCAAAATCTTCTATAGTATCACTTGTCCATTTGAATAAAGTAATCTCATTATCAGCATTTGTAACTGTTTTCTCACGAGTAAATGATATATAAGACTCTGATGCTATTATAGTTTCATACTCGCCATTATATCCAAGTAAAAATTCTAAGTTATCATTTAAACCTTCTGACTGAATAGAATTTACATTTGTGCTATTTGTAATAGCAAAGTTTGCAGGTTTTCCATCTTCTGAAATATTATTTCTTATATCTATAATATTTCCTATAGCATATCTCGTTTGTCTATTAATTGTGTTTATAGCATATCCATTACCAACTTGATTGTCTCTTATATAGTTTTCTCCTACAAAGTATATAGTTGGATTATGTGCCATAATGTTCTTATCAGTTGTTGATAGTATAACTGCTCCACCGACGTTTTTCTCAAATACATTTTTACCAGTAAATACTATGTCATTTCCTTTTGCTACGAGGTCTGCATATAAGAAAGTTACTGTTCCTTTATTTTCTGTAGCAGTTACATTCTCAAACTTAGTTGCTACAGCTCTCTGTGTAGAATTTTGTAAATAATATGTTCCATGTGAACTATCTTCAGTACCATTTCCTGTAAATACTGTATCTTTAATAGTCTTAACTCCAATCTTCTCACCAGAGTCATCTACTTGATAAACTGCAGAACCATAATATGCATCGTTTTTCTCAAAGATATTATTCTCTAATAGAGTAGTTTGTGTATTTTTCAAATATATAGCTCCACCACAATCTGCCATATTATTTATAAATTTGTTTTCAGTTATATTTATACTTTCACTAAGGTCTGAAGAACTTCCACCATCTATGACTATAGCTCCACCTCTAAACCTTTCATTGCTACTTATCAAGTCTTTTTCTTGATATCCATTATTCTCAAAATGAGTTTTTGTTATAGTGAGTCCCCTTCCTGGAGATTTTGCATATATACCTGCACTATATATACCCTTCTTTTGAGATTTCAACGATGTATTTGACATAGTACTCTTTTCTAAAGTAAAGCTTCCAGCAAATACATCTGTCCCTTGTGTATTTATCATCAATGCTCCACGAGTAGTTACTATATTGTTGTCAAAATCAACATTGCTCATAAACATACTTGATTCTTTATTTTGATAATATATATCAACTATAGATGTAACATCTGTTTCAAGTTTATTATTTTTAAATGTAACATTTTCTACTTTTTGTGTTGCTTTAGTATCTAAGGCATCTGTAAATCTGATTAAAGCTTGCCCCATTACATCTTGAACTTGGCTTGGCGCCTTAGCTAATTTATGTATGTTATCATTAAACTCGGCATTTCTTATATATGCATCACAAGGT
>CAMJKC010000022.1 GCA_946406305.1 uncultured Lachnospiraceae bacterium | reverse complement strand
AACTAATACATTTGAAACTTTATTGGAAAATAAACTTATTACAGGTAAAACAAAACAAGATAATTTTATTGAGAAAGCTTTAATGGAAGAAAGATAAATTACAATTTATAGAGTAAAGATAATGAGAGCTGAAAGGCTCTTATTTTTATGCTTTTAAATCCTATTCACTTACAAAGGATAGTTGTAATCAAAGTTAGTAATACAGTAATTATAACTTAATACATAATTTAAAAAGCCTAACCACATGGTTAGGCTTTTTGTTTACATTTTAGACTAAAATGCATTTTTTATTTGAAAACGGAATTAAAAACAGGAATTCACCTTTATAGGAAACTAATATTTATTTTGATAAAAAAAATTAAAAGTGCTATAATATAAAAATAATAAGTTTATTGGAAGTTAATATTTTTTATTGAAAAATGATTGGAGGTTTATATGGAATTTAGTGAAGTAATAAAAAAGAGATATTCTTGTAAAAAGTTTGATGGAAGAAAAGTGGATAAAGATAAACTAGATGAAATTTTAGAAGCTGGAAGACTTGCACCAACTGCAAAAAATTTACAGGGGCAAAAATATATGTAGTTGAAACAGAAGATGGACTTGCAAAAATTGACAGTGTAACTCCTTGTAGATATGGAGCAGGCACAGTTTTAGTTGTAGCATTCGATAAAAATAGTGTATTTGTATATCCTGGAGAAAAAAGAGATTCAGGGGTGGAAGATGCATCTATAGTTGCAACTCATATGAATTTAGCGGCAGCAAATGCCAATGTAGATAGCTGTTGGATTAATTTTTTTGATCCAGACAAACTTGCAAAAACACTCAACTTACCAGAAAACGAGGAAGTGTTGATGATTATGGATTTGGGATATGCTGCACCTAATACCAAACCTCTTGATAACCATAGTAGTAGAAAAGCCATAGGTGAAATAGTAAAGTATATATAATTTATCTTGAATAAGTTAGCATTAAGAATTAAAACTGTGGCTTGTCCTATGTGAGAGTTATATATGATATAGAGGCAAGAGAATTTGAATAAAGGGTTATAGTGACTAAAAATTCAACTTAATAAAAAGAGTGAAATATGTTATAATATATATAAAAAAACAAATGGAGTGTGTATGAATAGAGATCAAATAGTAGTTAGGACAAGCATAATAGGTATAGTTACAAATATTATACTTGTAATTTTCAAGATGGCTGTAGGAGTAATAACAAATTCTATAGCTATAATTTTAGATGCTGTAAATAATTTATCTGATGCAGGTAGTTCAATAATAACTATTGTAGGAACAAAACTCGCTACAAAAAAGCCAGATAAAAAACACCCTTTTGGCTATGGGAGGATTGAATATTTAACTTCATTGCTTATATCCTTCATAATACTATATGCAGGTATTACATCTTTAATACAGTCAGTTGATAAAATCATACATGTTGAAGAGGTAGATTATGATGCGGTATCAATACTAATAATAGTGGTAGCAATAATAGTAAAATTTCTACTTGGAACATATGTAAAAAAGACAGGTGAAAAGATAAACTCTTTGGCACTTATAAATTCTGGAGAAGATGCAAAGCTTGATTCAATCATATCTATAACTACACTCATAGCTGCACTTGTATATATATTTTTTAAATTAAAAATAGAAGCCCATTTAGGTGTTTTAATATCACTTGTAATAATTAAATCTGGTATAGAGATGGTCACAGTAACGCTTTCAAAAATTCTTGGAGAGACTGCAGACAAAGACATTATAAAAAATGTAAAACAAACCATAGGAGAATTTGAAGAAGTAAGAGGTGCATATGATTTAATCCTTAGTAATTATGGGCCTGATAAATATATAGGCTCTGTTCACATAGCTGTTGATGATACTATTAGTGTGGATGAATTAGATTCTTTAGCAAGAAACATAACAGATGTTGTAGCAGAAAAACATAATATATTTATATCTGCAGTTGGCATTTATTCATTAAATACAAAGAATGAAAAAGTAAAAAATATATTGAATGAGATAAAAAATATTGCGATGGCAAATGAAGATGTAAAAAGTGTCCATGGGTTTTATCTAAATGATGAAAAAAAAGAAATAAGATTTGATTTAGTAGTTAAGTTTGAGGCGAAAGATAGAGAAAGAGTTTTTAGCGACACTATTGAAAAAATAAAGGACAAGTTTAAAGATTATAGTGTAATAGCTGCTATGGACAGTGATTTTTAAATGGAGGAATTATGGACATAATAATGGTTCTCAATATTTTAATGTTTTTTGCAGCTTGTATAAATATCATATTGGTATTGATAATTATGGTAAATACAAAAAGCCAAAAAAATGAGACTATAGAGATTACAAAGGTGATAACGGAGATTGAGAGAAACATCATAAAAGAAGATAGAGAAAACTTTGAAAAGATGTTAAAAGAAAATAATGAAAGTTTTGTAAAAATAAATAATGAAGTTTCAGGTGGTCAGAAAAATTTAATTGAAACGATAAACAAGTCATTAAATGATTTGAGAGATGTAAATGAAAAAAAATTGGCAGAAATTCAAGAGGCTAATGATAGAAAACTTAGTGCCATAGAAAAGAATATGAATGAAAAATTAGATGTGGCACTTAATGATAGAATTGACAAAAGTTTTCAAGGGATAGGCGAGCAACTTAAACAGCTTTATAAAACTACTGGCGAATTAAATAGTATGTCTGGAGATATAGAAGATTTAAAAAAGACTCTATCAAATGTAAAAACAAGAGGAGTTTTTGGTGAGAAGCAGTTACTTTCTATATTAGAGAACGTAATGACAAAAGACCAATATAAGGAACAATATAAAATAGGGAATGAACTTGTAGATTTTGCAATAAAAATACCAGATAAAAATGGAAATGGCGAAATATATCTTCCTATTGATTCTAAGTTTCCAAGTGACCACTATAACAAAGTAGTAGATGCAAGCACTAAAGGAGATGAAGAGAATTTAAAAAATGCGATAAAAGACTTAAAGAATGCAATAATAGAACAGGCAAAGAGTATAAATAAGAAATATATTAAGCCACCAGTAACTACAGATTTTGCAATTATGTTTTTACCGACTGAAGGTTTATATTCAGAGTGTTTAAGGATTGATGGTCTTGCTGAAAAATGTTAATTATAAAATAATATTAGTAGGTCCTACAACTGTAACTGCAATAATAAATAGTTTATCTATAGGATTTAGATATTTACAAGTTAATGAAAAGTCTGCAGAAATAAGCAAGATATTACAAGCAATAAAGGCACAGTATGAAAGATTTGGGGAAGAAATAAATAAAGCAAAGGAAAACATAGACAAAGCGGCAGATGCAGTAGAAAAAATTGAGAAGAGAAGAGGTCTTATAAATAAAAGTTTAAACAACATATCTCTTATGAGTATAGAAGAGTCAAATAGCATAATAGGTATTGAAGAGCAATAATAATCGCATTGACGAATAAAAGTTGTAGGTGTGAGCGAAAAAATGTAGAGGCGAGAATGTCAGTAGGGGCGAGAGAATGTCAGTAGGGCGAGAGAATGGCAGTAGGGCGAGAGAATGGCAGTAGGGGCGAGCACTGCGAGCCCACCTTGACACAAAACCTGTGGGGGCGAGCCTAAAGAAATAAACCGTAGGGGCGAGAGAATGGTAGTAGGGGCGAGCACTGCGAGCCCACCTTGATACAAAACCCGTAGGTGTGAGCCTAAAGAAATAAATTGTAGGGGTGAGCACTGCGAGCTAAATGGAGTGTAAAATTATTATATGAAAGTAATTATAAAAGATAATCAAAAAAGGTATAAATATTCAAAATTAAAAATTTCTGAAGGTGAAAGGTTATCTATAATTTTGTATGTTGTATCTTTTGTTATGGTTCTGATTTCTATAATTATATCTTTTTTTTATGAAGGAGAAGCTCCTGCAATAGTAGGTGGTATGGGAGTTGCTTCAATTATTTGCATTTTGGGTTCTATGGCTTTTTCTATAAGTGAGATATATTTATATAGAAGTTATACATATACTACAAGGAATATGATATTTTTACAAATAATATCTTTATTGTTTTGGATGTTTAGTTTGTAAAAAAAGGATAAAAATATGAAAATAAAAATTGACAGTTTTAATCCTTATGTGATAGCAAACTCTGGTCAGTGTTTTAGAATGAATATGGTAGATGAAAAAGTTTGTCATCTCATCGCCAAAGATAAGTTTTTAGAAATAAAAAGGATATCAAATGATGAATATGAATTTTCATGTGATAAAAAAACATTTGATAGTTTTTTTTATGAGTATTTTGATTTAAATAATGATTATAAAAAATATAAAAGGGTTTTAAAAAAGGATGATATATTTTTAAAGAATTGTATTCTGTATTCAAAGGGTCTTAGAATATTAAAGCAAGATAAGTTTGAGACACTTATTAGTTTTATTATATCACAAAGGAAGTCAATACCAGCTATAAAGACTTCTATTGAGAGAATTTGCGAAAGTTGTGGTGAGAAAAAAAAATATAAAAATATCACATACTATACATTTCCATCACCATTTGAGATTTATAAAAATAAGGAAAAATTAAAGAGCTGTGGGCTTGGATATAGGCTGCCATATATTGTAGAAGTGTGTAAAAATATAATTGACAAGAGGGTTGATTTAGAAAAAATAGATAAAATGACAAATGAAGAACTTTTATCAGAACTTATGAAAATAAAAGGAGTGGGTATAAAAGTTGCCTCTTGTGTAGCGCTTTTTGCTTATAGAAGGATAGATATTTGTCCGATAGATGTGTGGATAAGTAGGGTTTTAAATAGTAAATATAATGGGGAAATGCCAAGAGAATATAAGAAATATGCAGGAATAATTCAACAATATTGGTTTTACTATGCAAAAGATCATAAGGTTTTTTGATAAAATAACAAAAATTTTTAGCAAATATAAAAATAAATTTGATTTGAGTTATAATATATAGTATAATTAAATTTATAAAAAAATTTAGGAGGGCTTATATGATAATAGTAGGAAATAGTTTGCTTTTTACAAGGGATAGCGAAAACCCTTTCATAAAAAATGGAGCAGTAGTTATTGATGGAAACAGTATAATAGAAGTTGGTAATACAGATGATATAAAAGTGAAATATAAAGATTATGAATACATAGATGCAAAAGGTGCAGTGGTAATGCCTTCATTTATAAATATGCATGAACATATATATAGTGCACTTGCGAGGGGGCTTAGTGTAAAAGGATATGTCGCTAAGGATTTCTTAACTATACTTGATGGAATGTGGTGGACTCTTGATAGAAACCTAAACAATGAGTTTACAAATTTGTCAGCAATGCAAACATACATTGAATGTATAAAAAATGGTGTAACTACAGTATTTGACCATCATGCAAGTTTTGGAGAAATAGATGGTTCTCTTGATGCTATAGAAGAGGCAGCACTAAAAATGGGAGTTAGAAGTTGTCTTTGCTATGAGATATCAGACAGAGATGGCATGGATAAGGCAAAAGCTTCTGTGAATGAAAATATAAGATTTATAAATAAAGTAAAGAAAGAAAAAAATGAAATGATAAAGGCTATGTGTGGTATGCATGCGCAGTTTACTATATCTGATGAGACCTTTAATATGGCAAGAGAGTTGACACCAAAAGACATAGGATTTCACATACATGTAGCAGAGGGAATAGAAGACTTACATGATTGCTTATTAAAACATGGTAAAAGAATAGTTGATAGGCTTGATGACTTTGATATATTAGGTGAGAAAACTTTACTTGGGCATTGTATTTATATAAATAAACATGAAATGGATAGAATAAAAGAGACTAATACTATGGTAGTGCATAATCCTGAGAGCAATATGGGAAATGCTTGTGGTTGTCCTCCTACTATGGAATTAGTCCATATGGGTATAATGACAGGGCTTGGAACAGATGGATACACACATGATATGATAGAATCATACAAGGTGGCAAATATTTTACATAAACATCATTTATGCACAGGGACTGCAGCATGGGCAGAAGTTCCAAAGATGCTTTTTGAAAATAATGCAATTATGGCAAATAGATATTTTGAAAAACCACTTGGCAAACTAAAAAAAGGCTATGCGGCAGATGTTATAGTGACAGACTATTATCCACATACACCTATGGATGAAAATAATATCAATGGAAATATTTTATTTGGTATGTGTGGCCGTTCAGTAGTTACAACTATAGGTAATGGAAAAATACTTATGAAAGATAGACAACTTACAATGATTGATGAACAAAAAACTCTCGCTGACATTGCAGACAAGACTAAAAAGTTGTGGGATAAAATTAATAAATAAGTAATATAAATAATTTATATTATAATGTATTTATGCTGAGCTACCATTTTAAAGGTGCAAATATGTCATATAAAACAAATGTATTAGTAACAAAAGAAGATGATTGGTATGTGGCAAGTAGCATTGAAACAAATGTTGTTTCTCAAGGAAAAACTATTGAAGATGCTATTTCAAATTTAAAAGAAGCATTGGAACTGTATTTTGAAGATTCAAATTATGAAAGAATAAATTATGATAATTGCTACTTAACTTCATTGGAGGTTGTAGTTTAATGCCATCAATGTATTTTGTATTAAAGCCAAAAGAAATAATATGTGCTTTGGAAAAAGAAAATTATACTTTTGTTAGCTAAAAATGTAGTTATATGAAGTATTCAAATGGAATTCATACTGTAATTATTCCAAATCATAGTGAAGTTGATAAAGGAACTTTGAAAGGGATATTGAAACAAGCAAATATGTCATTGGATGAATTTTAGGTTTATTAAAATAATAATTAAATAATATAAATATTATACAAATGGAGGAAAGTTTATGAGTGATGTAATGAGAATAATGCCGTTCAAAAATCTTGTTGAATGGATTAAAAAGGAGAATGAAAGCAGCAATTCTATTTTCGGTGTAAGAAAGTATTATAAGGCAGATACGAAAAAATACTTTAATATTTATAAAGAGCACATAGAGACCCCAATTGGACCTGCAGCGGGACCAAACTCACAACTCGCACAAAATATAGTTGCGAGTTACATAGCAGGAGCAAGGTTTTTTCAGTTAAAAACAGTTCAAGAATTAAATGGTGAAGCACTTGCGAAATGTGTAAACAAACCTTGTATTAAAGCAGAAGATGAGTGTTATAACTGTGAGTGGTCAACTGAGTTATATATGGATGATGCCATAAAAGAATATATTAAAGCTTGGGTTTTATTACATTTTATTGCAAAAGAGTATGGTCTTGGAAGTAGCAAAGGTTTTGTATTCAATATGTCTGTAGGATATAATTTAGATGATATAAAGAAAAAAGACACAGATACATTTATAGAGTGCATGAAAGATGCAAATAAACATCCTATATTTAATGAGTGTAAAGAGTATTTAAAAGAACATATTATAATATTGTCTTTCAATAATACTGGATTATTTAAAAGAGCATATAAATGAGTTTAAAAACTTTAAATTAGAAGATATAGATAATATACCAAGTCAGGTGTGTTCTTCAGTTACAGAATCTACTCTTCATGGTTGCCCACCGGATGAAATTGAGAGAATAGCTACATATCTTATGGAAGAAAAAAATCTCAATACTTTTATAAAGTGTAATCCTACACTTTTAGGTTATGAAAGGGCAAGAAAACTTTTAAATGATATGGGATTTACTTATGTGAATTTTACAGATTCTCATTTTAAAGGTGATTTACAATTTGAAGATGCAATTAAAATGCTTAAAAGACTAAAAGATGTTGCAAAAAAATTAGATTTAACATTTGGTGTGAAACTTACAAATACTTTTCCGGTAGATGTAAAGAATAATGAGCTTCCATCAGAAGAAATGTATATGTCAGGAAAGAGTTTATTTCCACTTTCTTTAAATGTGGCAAAGATGCTTTCTGACGAATTCAATGGAGATTTAAAAATATCATATAGTGGCGGAGCAGATTATTTTAATGTAGATAAATTAATAGATTGTGGTATATGGCCTGTGACAGTTGCTACAACAATTTTAAAGCCGGGTGGATATGATAGGTTCTATCAAATGGCAGAAAGTATTATGGAAAAAGTAAATGGCATAGTGGACTTTAAATCTGTAGATGTGAAAAAGGTAGATAAACTTGTAGAAGAGTGTAAGTCTGATAAACATTTAATAAAAAAATCGCTTAGATTTAAACAGAAAAAGATTGGGATGAAGAGCCCTTTAGTTGATTGTTTTGTAGCACCTTGTTCAAATACTTGTCCTATTAATCAAGATATTTCACTTTACAACTATTATATAAAGAATAATGAATTTGAAAAAGCACTTGAAGTAATATATAGAACAAATCCACTTCCTTTTATGACAGGTAATATTTGTGCACATCCTTGCACAACGAGTTGTATGAGAAATCATTATGAAGAAAATGTTGACATAAGAGGTAATAAACTTCTTGCTGCAAGAATGGCATTTGATAAAGTTATAAAAAATGTGAAGCCTGTTTCTTCAAATGGCAAAACAGTAGCAGTAGTAGGCGCTGGACCAGGTGGAATAGCAGTTGCAACATTTTTGTCAAAAAATGGTTTTGGAGTAACTGTATACGATAAAGAAAAAATGGCAGGAGGAACAGTTGCTAACATAATTCCACATTTTAGAATTCCTATAGATGAAATAAATAAAGATGTAGAATATGCAAAAGCTTTTGGAGCAAAGTTTGAGCTTGGTGTAGAGATTAAGAATATAAAAGAGTTAAAAGAAAAATTTGATTATGTTGTTATTGCGATTGGTGCACATAAGGAAAATAAAGCAGGTTTTGAAGGAGATGACAAGTGTATAAATGCTCATAAGTTTTTATCTGACTTTAATGAAAATGATGGAAAACTTAATATAGGTAAAAGTGTCATAGTTATAGGTGGTGGTAATACAGCTATGGATTCATCTCGTGCAGCAAAAAGAACAAGTGGTGTAGAAAAAGTATATCTTGTGTATAGAAGAAATATTTTAAATGCTCCAGCAGATGAAGAAGAGATTAATTTAGCAATTAAAGATGGAGTAGAAATAAAAGAGTTGTTAGCACCAAAAAGTTATGAAAATGGTATCTTAAAATGTAATGTTTGTAAGTTGGGCGATATTGGCAGTGATGGTAGAAATAAAATAGATGTGACTAATGAGATTGTAGAAATAAAAGCAGATACAGTTATTGCTTCTATTGGAGAAAAAGTTGATGGAGAGTTTTATAAATCAAATGGAATAGAAGTGAATGAAAAAGGCCTTCCAGTTCTTGATAAATCAATGCAGACATCTATAAAAGATGTATATGCTATAGGTGATGGTGCATTTGGTGCATCAATAATAGTAAAAGCAATTGCAAATGCAAAAGTTGTATCAACAGCTATAAGTGGTAAAGGATTTTCTGCAAATGAGTTGCCAAATGAATCAATAGATAATATTTATAAGAATAGAGCAATATTAAAAGATTCTATTAGAACAAATTGTAGTTGTAATTCTGCAGTGTCAAGTTGTGGTTGCAATTCTGTAGAGGCAAGTTGTGGTTGCAATTCTGTAGGGGCGAGCAGTGCGAGCCCTAATGATGCAAGTCGTTGTTTGCATTGCAACAAAATATGTGAAACTTGTAATGAAGTATGTCCAAACAGGGCTAATGTGCATGTAGAATTAAAAGATGGAAGACATGAAATAATTCACATTGATGCTATGTGTAATGAATGTGGCAACTGTGAAGTATTTTGTCCATATGACTCAAAGCCATATAAGGAAAAATTTACTTTGTTTAAAGATAAAGAGAATATGAACAACTCTACAAATAGTGGTTTTTATTTTGAAGGAGACAATAAAGCTGTTGTAAGATTGTTTGGCAAGGAATATGTTTATGAATTAAACTCAAAGAGTAATGAACTTGGAGATTTAGCAGAAATTATAAATGTTGTTAAAGATAAATATTCATATTTAATATTTTAATTAAGAGAGGTATGTTATGGCAAAGTTCTTTGTAAATGGAAAAGAAGTTGAGTTTGACAATGAGAAAAAAGTTATAGATATATTGAGAAATGATTTAAAACTCAAATCTGTAAAAGACGGTTGTAGTGAAGGGGCCTGTGGTACTTGTACTGTAATTATAGATGGAAAAGCTATGAAGTGCTGTGTGCAAAAAGCAAAAAATATGGAAGGTAAGCACATAATTACAGTTGAAGGATTATCTGACAGAGAGAAAAGTGTATATACTTATGCCTTTGGTAAAGTAGGAGCAGTTCAATGTGGTTTTTGCATACCAGGGATGATTATGAGTGGAAAAGCTTTAATAGATACTAATGCAAATCCTACTGAAGCAGAAGTTGCTTATGCCATAAGAAATAATATCTGCCGCTGTACAGGGTATAAAAAAATTATAGAAGGTATACTTTTAGCAGCGAAAATGTTTAGGGAAAATATAGAAGTCAAAGAAGAAGATAATAACATAAAAGTTGGCGATAGTGTAATAAGGTGTGATGCAGAAGGTAAAATTTTAGGCACAGCAAAGTATGTTGATGATATAGATGAAGTTGATTTGCCAGGAATGTTATATTGTTCAGCTGTTAGGTCAAAATATCCAAGAGCAAAAGTATTAAAAATTGATATAGAGGAAGCAAAAAAAGTAGAAGGCGTTGTTGCTGTTTTCACTGCAAAAGATATACCAGGAAGTAAAATTACAGGCCATTTAAAACAGGATTGGAATGTAATGATAGAAGAAGGTCATATAACACACACAATAGGTGATGCTATATGTATGGTAGTTGGAGAAAATTTAGAAGCAGTAGAAAAAGGAAAAGAAGCAGTAAAAATTGAATATGAAGAATTAGAAACTATTTTCACTGTGGAAAGGGCTATGGAAAAAGATTGCCCTATAATACATAGCATAAGTGATAGTAATATACTTGTTGAGAAACTTATAAATATAGGAAATGTAGATGAAGCATTTGAAAAAGCAAAATTTAAAATTACACAAAAATATTCTACTCCTATAACAGATCATGCATTTTTAGAGCCAGAGTGTGCAGTGGCATTTCCTTTTAACGAAGGAGTATATATATATTCATCTGATCAAAGCACTTATGATACGAGAAGAGAATGTGCAAATATATTGGGACTACCCGAAGAAAAAGTTATAGTTGAGAATTTAATGGTTGGAGGAGCTTTTGGTGGAAAAGAAGATATGTCTATTCAACCTTTAGCAGCAATAGCAGCATATTTACTTAAAAAGCCAGTTAAGGCAAAACTTACAAGACAAGAAAGTTTAATAGTTCACCCAAAGAGGCATCCAATAGACATAGAAGTTTCAATGTGTTGTGATGAAAATGGAAACATAACAGGATACAAAGCAAGTTTACTTGCAGATACTGGTGCATATGCTTCACTCGGTGGGCCAGTGCTTGAAAGAGCTTGTACACATGCTGCTGGACCATATCATATACCAAATGTATATGTGAAAGGAACTGCAGTATATACTAATAATCCACCATCTGGAGCTTTTAGAGGGTTTGGAGTTACTCAAAGTTGTTTTGGAACAGAGATGACAATAAATTTACTTGCTGAAAAAGTGGGAATTGACCCATGGAAGATGAGATATATAAATGCAATAAGACCTGGAGAAGTTATGACAAATGGGCAGATTGCAGATGCTTCTACAGGTTTAGTAGAAACATTAGATGCGGTAAAAGATTATTATTATAATAATAAAAATGTTGGCATAGCTTGTGCAATGAAGAATGCAGGAGTGGGAGTTGGATTACCTGATTATGGAAGATGCAGACTTTATGTTAATAAAGGAGTAGTTGAAATACATTGTGGTGCATCGGAAAATGGTCAAGGTGTAGGTTCAGTATTAGAGCAAATAGTATGTGGAGAGTTAGGTCTAAAAAAATCACAAGTAAAATGGATGAATTCAAGTACAGATAGAGCACCAGATAGTGGAACATCATCTGGTTCAAGACATACGCTTATATCTGGCGAAGCAGCACTTAGAGCTTCAAAATTACTTAAAAAAGATTTTAATGGAGATTTAAAAGAACTTGAGGGAAAAGAATATTTTGCAGATTTCTTTGAACCAACTGATAAGTTCGGTTCAGACAAAAAAAATCCAAAGTCTCATATAGCCTATGGTTATGCAACACAAGTATGTATATTAAATGATGATGGCACAGTAAAAGAAATGATTGCTGCTCATCAAGTAGGTAAAGCTGTCAATAAGATAGCAGTTGAAGGACAGATAGAAGGTGGAGTAACTATGGGGCTTGGCTATGCTCTTACAGAAAAATATGCTATGGAAAAAGCAGTTCCAAAAGTTAAATATGCTACCTATGGGTTATTTAGAGCAGATAAAGTGCCAGATATAAAACCTATAATTATAGAAAAAACAGGGATAGAATTTTCAAATAGTTCAATTGGTTGCGGAGAAATAGTTTGTATACCAACAGCTCCAGCAATAGCAGGAGCATATTTATCATATGATAAAAAATTAAGAACATCGCTACCTTTAACAGATACACCATATGAGAAGAAGTAATTAGAATATGAAAATGACAAGGATAAATATAAGGAAATAAAAATGCGAGTTTCTACACTTACATAAGAAGATATTAAATTTAGTAGTCCATCAGTTGCTGCAGCATTTGTTGTAGGACAAAACACTAATGGTAGAGATGCTTGGAAAACAAAGGATGGAATTTCATTAAAGAAGTATTTGGAACAAAAGAACACTTAAATGTATCAAAAGTTTTGCAGGATGCAATTTATAAATTGGTTGGTAACAAGTATTATGTGAAATAAATTGTGTCATTCTAAAAATTATTTTATAAATATAATGTATATGTAATAAATCTCTATATAGTAAAGTATAGAGATTTTTTATTTATAATATGAATATTGTTTCAAACTATAACTAGTTTAATTTTAGATATATTTGATAAGCCATTTGAATCAGATAAAGATGGAGAAGATTTTGCAAAAAAATATAATATGATTTAAAATATAAAAAAAGATATCATATAAATTTATTTTATATATTCACTGCCAGATGCATAAACATCTGGTTTTTTATTTACATACTGCATATTTATTATATTCTCTGGTTTTACATAAAAAATTATATAAATTTTATAAAATGTAATCAGTAGGTGATTATAAATATAATAAAGAAAAGGTTTATTTAATGAAAACTTGACTTTTTGTAAAAACTTGAGTAAAATAAAGTGACACTTTAGATTTATCGGAGGAAACAAGTGAAAGAAATTTATATAAATAGGCATATTGAAAAAGAAGTAAAAAAGGCAAGCAAGTCTTATCCTGTTGTATTAATTTGTGGACAAAGACAAGTAGGGAAATCTACAATGTTATATAAGATTAAAGAAAAAAATAGAAACTATGTTACCTTTGATGATAGTGCTATAAGGAGGCTTGCAAAAAAAGATCCAGAATTATTTTTTGAAACTTATAAACCACCTTTAATTATTGATGAGTTTCAAATGGTACCTAGTATTCTTACTACATTAAAAAAAATTATTGATAATAAAAAATTAAAGGGTGAAAAAAACAATGGGCTTTATTGGATTACAGGTTCACAAAAATTTAAGATGATGAAAAATGTATCAGAATCGCTTGCTGGCAGAATAGCGATTTTAGAGATGTCATCATTGTGTAGTAAGGAAATTAATAAAAAGCAAAACATAATGTTTGATGGTGAAATTGAAAAATTAAAGAAAAATTATAATGTAAATGTCGATTATGTTGATGTAAATAAATTGTATAAAAAAATATTTCTTGGGAGCATGCCTAAAGTAATAGCTTCAAAAATTGATAGAAATAATTATTATATGGACTATATTAATACATATTTGGAAAGAGATATAAAAGGTTTATCGCAAGTAGGTAATCTTGATGCTTTTTATGATTTTCTTGTGTATATGGCAGCACGAACTTCATGTGAGATAAAATATGATGAGATAAGTAAAAATATTGGAGTATCAGCCCCTACAGCAAAACAATGGGTGACTATTTTAGAAAGATCTGGTGTGATATTTATACTTAAACCTTATTTCAATAATATTACAAAAAGAATAGTTAAAACTTCTAAAATGTATTTTATGGATACAGGACTTGTTTCATACTTATGTGGTTGGGATAGTCCAAGAACCCTTCAAAATGGTGCAATGTCTGGAGAGATATTTGAGACATATGTTATATCAGAAATTATTAAAGGATATTTAAATAATAGAAAAAAAATTGATTTGTATTATTATAGAGACATTGATAAAAAAGAAATTGATTTGCTGGTTGTAAGAAATGGTAGTATAATTCCAATTGAGATTAAGAAGAATATGGTGCCAAATGATGCAACAAAAAATTTTAAAGTTCTTGACAAGTTAAAAATGAAAATAAAGAAAGGTTTAATAATCTGTATGACAGATAAATTTGTTCCCTATGATAGAATGGCAGAAATGTGCCCAGTTAGTTCAATTTTATAGTGTAAATAATTATATATAAAAACTTATTTCACATACTCACTACCAGATGTATAAACATCTGGTTTTTTATTTTATATACTGACTATGTATTCTATTTTCTGGCTTTGTGTCAAAAAGGTATAAAATGAAAAGGAAAAAGTATTCAAGTGGTTTCATTAAAAAATACACTATATCTGATTTAACTTTAGTGTTGATAAGTTTTGCTATAGGAAAGCCATATTTGTCATAAAAATTTCTTATAACTTTATGGATACTTGGTATTTTTTCTTCTAATAAGCTCTCAAAAGCATTTGCAATGAGTAGTTGCCTATTTACAATTATTCTGTGTCCGTGTCTATATCCCATACGAAGTGGTTTTACTATATGTCTATGACCCTGAGCTGCAACCGTGCATAGATAATGTTCATCATAGTAAATGTTAGGTGGTGAGATTTCTTTTGATAATCTATATTCGCTTGTCTTGGTAAAAGCTTTAATTATGCTATCTGGTTCTTGTTTAAATAAAAGTGAAAAAATTATATATAACCCCATAAGAGGAATCATAAGTATAAATGCAAATATTGCAATAGCGTATATCACACCAATAATATATCTCAGAACAGGCATTTGATACAAATAATTCACTCCTACAGTAATAAGAAGTGATACTGCTGCCATAAGAGATATTAATTTTTCCACATCTTCAGTTTTCATAATTA
>CAMJKC010000021.1 GCA_946406305.1 uncultured Lachnospiraceae bacterium | reverse complement strand
TCTAATAACATTTTTAATTTATTATTCTTATGTGGTTTTTGTTTTTTTCGTTTTTTGCTTTTGGCATTTCTTATTTCCCCAAAAATATTTATCGTCTATGTTCACTTTTTATCTCTATTAATTAGTTCGTTCATTGATTTCTTCAATTCAATTAACGACACTATAGTATCAACCCCAAATTACTAAACCTTTTCAATGAATTTGTATCTTCTTTGATAAAACGCCAACTATCCTTATATTCATCATTCACACTAAAACTTGAATTTTTGATAAAGTTCACAAAATCTAAAACATTTTTATATTTATTTGCAAATTGAAATGCCAGTAGTTTCTTCTCGTCATCCGACAAATTATCTATTCTATTATGCAAAACATGCTCTAAATTTCTAGACATATAATAAACTGAATAGGGAATCTTATGCTTTCTTATAGTTATATCATTTTTTGATAATAAAATCTCCATATTACATATTTTAATTTTGTTTAAAGTTCTAATTCTTTCAACATTATCAGTATATACATTGTCCAAAGTGTATTGATTAGATGTGGCACTATTATCTTCAATTACTTTGCTGTCTTCTATAAACATACCATCAGTATCAACGATTTGTATTATCTCATCAATATAAGTCAACTTGATGTATCTGTTATTCTCTAAGAAATCATCTATTATATTATTTAAGTCAGTGATTATGTTATTAGGCTTTTTATATTTTTCAGACAAAATATTGCTATGCAGCTCTATGAACTCAATCTTTTTTTCATCAAAATATCTACTTAAATAAACCGACAATGCAGTATTATCCGATGGACCTTCTACAATTACAATTTTAGCCCTTCTTCTAGCCATCTATAACCCCTGCATTATGTAAAGCTAATGCTATTTCATATTTATTTGTCTTTTGGTAAGTTTCAACCTCTTGTTCACCAAAAACTATGTCTGTAAAATAATAATCTCTTAAATTGTTATTTGATTTTATTCCTTTAAAATGAATATATCTATTATTTTCATCAGTAGTTGTAAATGCTGTAAAATCTTTATTTATTGTTTCTAAAGCTCTTAAGTTATGTGATGTATATATTAATTGCCCTTTTGCTCCATCTGAAAAGATATTCATTATTTCCCCGAGTAAATATTCAAATATCCCCGAATCAATTTCATCAATAGCAACTGTCATATTAGGATTATTATATACTGTTATTAATAAACTTAGTGTTGAAATTATTTTTCTTATTCCTGCAGATTCAAATCTCAACGGTATACTAAATCCATCTCTTTCAGATATTAGTTCAAATATTATACAAGGTATCATATTTTTATTAGTTTCCTTGCCCAGCTCATTAATTCTTAGTTGCATATTTGGAATTAATTGCTTTAAAACAATATTAATTTGATCAAAAGCATTTTTAACATTTTTATATATTGCCTCAGGTGCTATAGATGGTCTAATCAAATCAATCGCTAATACTCCAGATATTATTTTTTTGTCACTTATATTATAAAGATACATTGGCATTAATTGATTGTCAACTTTATCTATAGAAGCAGTATATAAAACATTTAAATTTGATTTTCCATAACTATTTAATGCGTTAATTAAAAACTTATAGTGACTATTTTCACACTTAGAATTAAATAGCGTTATGAATTCATCTGAAAATATATAAGATTTTGAAGATTTATTTGTATGATTTTTATCAATAATAACTCTTTCCTTTATCTCTTTGTCATTTCCAAATATTTCTTTATACTTAGATTCTGGTTTAAATGTATTGCTATCAGAAGTATCAATTATTGTATTTTCTCTAATATTCTCTTCTTTGCTTTTATAAGCAAAACTTATCACTTCATTAAAAACTTCTAAAATTGTTTCTTTACCCTTATACTTATCTTGTATATCATTGCTTTCTATTTTTATATCCTTTTTTCTAAAAGAAAAACTTAGATTAACCAAATACTGGTTTTCATATGACTTTTCATCATCGTTTAGTTCAAAAACATATGCTAAACAAGAGTACTCCTTGCCTTGAGTTATCATATTGGCATAGTCTTGTTTTATTTCTGTGCCCATAAGATAAAATTTCAAAATATCTAAGGCATCAATAAGTGTCGTTTTACCACTACCATTTTGCCCATATAAACCTAACATGGAAACATGATTATCTTTTGACTCTCTTAAATCTATTCTACCATATTTGACATTTTTAAGATTTTCTATGCAAATCTCTTTAATTCTAATCCTATATTCCATAATATTCTCCTTACTTAATTATATAGTATATGTAAAAAAATGTCAATATATATAAAAAACGATACATTTTGTATCGTTTTTTATAATTTATTCACTTTTTCTCTACTTTTATTAAGTATATCACTTATTTCCCAACCCTCTTTTTATTATCTTGCGACACTCCAAAAGTCCAAATTTTTTTCAAATTTTTAAAGCCACTAATTCCTATCGCTTACATGCCCCTCACCACTTCTTAATCAAAAAAATTACAAAAATAAGATACATATCGCCCTTTATTTTACATCTATTTATTTCAATGCAACTACTTATACATATTATAAAAGCATAAAATATTATTGATTGATAAGTGACAATATATCTGGCAATAATTGTTTTTTTCTACTTAATACTCCTGGCATATCATATATGTTATTTTCAATCTTTTTATACTGTATATCTTTATTGAGTTTAAAGTCTGTTGTGAGAAGCACACTCGTTTCTTTTATGACATCAGTAATCATAAGCATTGCCCAACTTAGTGAATTTTTTACCCTCACTTCATCTAATGTTTTTAAACATGCTTCTTTATAATTATCAAGGTCTTTTAAAGTCACAACTTCACACTGTCCTATACCAACGCTTATACCATTTTCTGCATATATTTTAAAATCAGATTCTATCTTCTCTTTAGCTACATCTATAGTTAGTCCACCCATACTACTAAACATTTTTTCCGCGAACTCTTTTAATTCTACTTTTGCTAATTTAACTAATTCATTTGCAGTCTCTATATCTACCTTTGTAGTCGTAGGGCTTTTTAAAATAACAGTGTCTGATATGAGACCAGCGAGCAACACTTTTGCCTCTATTTCATTTGGTTTCATATTATGTTTTAAATATTGCTGATAAACTATTGTGCAAGTGCTCCCTAATGGCTCTATATCCATATATATAGGAAGTATTGTCTTTAATGTCCCAAGCCTGTGATGGTCTATAATCTCTACTATATTCGCTGTATCAATACCTTTTATACTTTGTGCTGCTTCATTATGGTCAACTAAAATCACATTGTGTCTAGGTGCCTTAAGAAAACACCTCCTCGTAACATACCCTATATAGACATTATCTTCATACACTGGATAACCTCTTAGTTTAGATTTTGTAAGTATCGCTTTGCCATCTTCAAATAAATCTGTAGCATCAAATTTTTCTTCTCGCTTCTTAAGTACATCCTTAATTAGTGGCACTGAACCAATTTTATCCAATTTTTCAATACTTTGCATAAACCAAAGTGCTATATCATCAATAGTTAAAAGTCCTAAAAAATCTTCTCCATCATATATTGGATATGAAGATGGGTTTTCTTCATTGTAATATTTTGACAATGAAGTTATTGGCATATTTGCATCTATTCTTTCACTTGGAATTAAAATTACATCCTTGATTGTAGGATATATATGATTTTTATATACTGGTGGTTCTGCACCTATGTCTTCAAAAAATTTTTGAATACTTTTAGTTAAACTCCCTATCCTAACTGCTATATATTCATTATCTTTGTCAATTTGATTTTTTAGTTTTGCATAAGCATATGCACTGCATAAACTATCCATGTCTGGATTTCTATGCCCTGTAATATAAATTTTACTCATTTCTTTTCTCCATAATAATATTTATTTACTAATACCACTACCATAAATTTACTGAAAAGTGAAATCTTGATCTGCCTTTTTCTTTTTCCCTTATGTGAATAGTAAATAGGTCTAAAATTTTATTGTGCTTAATAACCTCTACTCTATTATCTGCTTTATATTGATTTCTTGTAATGGTATTATTTAATAAATTAAAACCTGTAAATGTTGCTATTGATAACAGTATCGTTGCAACAAAAATTTTTGTTTTATTTTTTAATACATTGCTATTTGCATTCCCATATACTATTTCTTCATTTTTAATTAAATTATTGTCCATTGTGTTTTGTTCATTATCTTCTAAATTAATGCTATCTCTTTTAATATAATTATAAAATTCTGCCACACACATTTCTAAATATACTCTAACAAAAGGATATATTGCCCCTAATGTAAGTATAGCCAACAAGTAATAACCAATAAAACTTAAATACAACCTAAAAAGTTTAAGTTTGTGTCCATTCATTATTTCCATGCTCTTTTTAATTGCATCTCTTGCAGATAACTCTTCATTTTCAATTTTTAAATATGAAGTCATACTATATGAAAAGGCTTTTATAAATACACCGACAATAGTAAAAGCCCAAAGAAACAAAAATAAATTTTGCATTAATTCTACCGCAATTACAGTTAATGGGTTATGCTTATAATAATAAAGGAAATCACCATAATCATAATTAGTATCATTCGCTTCCTTAGATATTTTTAATACTTTTCTTTTAAATGAATAATATAGTGGAATATATGGAATTTGCAAACTTATAATTAAACCTATTATTATGTTATTAAATCCATACCACCTATTTGCTAAGGAAATAATTGCAATTATTGTAAAACTCACTCTAAAAGCAAATGCTAAAAACACTAAATTATCCCCTTTGATACTTTCCCCTAATTTAATCCTCGCATTTCTTTTAATTTCTTTTATTGACATATTTTTTTCTCCTTATACCATTTATAGATCTATTCTCTATTTTCTTTTAAGTAAATATCATATTTATAAAAAACAATTGACAAAAGCATATGAACTTGACATTTTATATAAAGTCTTCAATCTAAATAGTGTATAGTGGCACATCTTCTATAATCTCATTTTCCTTATAGTCAGCAAGTGAATATCTTATCGCTTTTTTTACTCTATATTTTTCTATAAAATTATTAAAACTTTTTGCTCTTAAATTAATTCCAGATTTGACTTCTATTGGAACTATACATTCATTTTTTTCAATCATAAAGTCAATTTCAACCTTTCCAAACTCATCTCTATAATAAAATATATTTTCAAATCCTTCTGCTATGAGCTCATTTAACACAAACTGTTCTGCAAGTTGACCTTTATACTCTACAAATATTTTATCCATATCGTTTATTATATTTTGTTCAATATGATTCATATTAGAAAGAAGCCCTATGTCAAGCAAATATATCTTAAATTGTCCATAATTTTTATATGAACTAAGTGGGATTTGTATTTTATTTACATTATTCACAATATGGATAATGCCTGCATTTCTCAAAAATTCTATTGCATATTCAAAATCGCTAGCTCTTCCACCCTTCTTTATATCACTATATTTGAATTTTTTATTCTCTTTTGCAAGTTGACTTGGAATAGAATTAAAAGTCATACGAACTTTATCAAGCTTATTTTTATCAGAATGTTTTGAAAAATCTAAATTATATGAATGCAAAATATCATTTTGAATTTTCTTTACTGCATTAAAATCTTTATTTAAAATATATTCTTTTACAACTTCAGGCATGCCACCAACAAAAGTAAAAATCTTGAAATAGTTAATTAGTTTACTTTTTGAAAATTTTAAAATTTCATAGTCTCTATTTTCAATGCTCTCTACAAGTATATCTTCATTATTTGCCAAAAGAAATTCTTTGAAATTTAATGGATATAGTTTTAAGAACTCTACTTTACCAACTGGAAATCCTATGTGCTTGTTATAACTAAGCCCAAGTAAACTTCCAGCTACTATTACATTTATTTTTATCTTATACTCTGAAAAATACTTTAAGGATGAAATTGCCTCCTCACAATTTTGTATCTCATCAAAAAAAACTAAAGTATCTTCATCTATTTTAAATCCAACCTCAGCACTTAAAGCAAGTAATATTCTATCAACATTCAAATCTTCTTTGAAAATATTTAATACATTTATATTTACATTATCAAAATTGATATAGGCAAATTTTTTATATTCGTTTTTTGCAAATTCACTTACAATATAAGTTTTTCCAACTTGCCGCGCCCCTTCCAAAATAAGTGGTTTTTTATCCTTATTTGCTTTCCATTTTAATAAATTTTTATATATTAATCTCTTCATATTAGCATTTTAACATTTTTTACCGGTTTAAACAAGCAAAATTTAACACTTTTTGCCACTTAATTTTAGACATTTTTAACACTTTTTGCCAATTTGTTGTCAATTCGGTAAAATAGCATTTTAAAATGCGCTAATTTTAGTATATTTTTATATGTGTCATGGGGGGGGGGAGAAAAAAGTGCAGTTGTCTCAAGTAAATTTTCTAGTAAAAGTGCAGTTTTCTCAAGTAAATTGCAAAAACTAACCTACCAACTCCCTAATTTCTGCTTCACTTTCTTTCATAGCAAGAAGAGTCTTATCTAATACTTCATCAAGGTCTAAATGCATATATTTTTCTGCTCCTAATTTTATAATTTCTCTGTCACAACCAGCAGCAAATTTTTTATCTTTAAACTTCTTTTTAAGACTACTGAGTTCCATATCTTTGCAACTCTTACTTGGTCTCATTTTCACTGCCGCAAAAATTATTCCAGTTAATTCATCAACTGTAAATAACACCTTTTCCATTTCTTTTTCTGGCTCAACATCTGAACAAATACCAAATGCATGGCTACGAACTGATTTAATAAATTCATCATCATAACCATTTTCTTTTAAAAGTTCTATACATTTTTTACAATGCTCATTAGGATACATTTCAAAATCAATATCATGAAGTAACCCTACTGTTTTCCAATATTCTACCTCTTCATCGCTAAGCCCTTTATCTTTCGCAAAATATCCAAGAACCAATCCAACTGTTATACTATGTTCAATATGAAATGGCTCTTTATTATACTTTTTTAATACTTCTATTGATTCCTTAAAATTTTTCATACTAATTGCTCCTTACCATACAATTTTAGCCATTAACTATTTAAACTTATTTCACCAATATAAAATCTTCAAGTAATTTTACTCTATATATTTACAAAATTTTAATATTTTAATTTATGAATCTTTAGAATGTCTTTCTCCAATCTGAAAATCTTCATAGTGCTCAAACATATATTTTACTGTTATTGCATCTGAACCTGTAAGCTTTTTAAAGTCATCAGTAAATGTATCCATCTTTCCAAGCCTTATCGCCTGAGCAAATGTCACCATTCCGTCAGATGAAAATGGAGCCTCAGAGCCTTTTTTAAATACACCATCTGTTGTCCTTGGAACTCCCATTGCATCAAATACTTGATAATTTTCTTCATCAGTAATTTCTTTATAAGAAACATTATTCCCTGTGACTTTATTTCCAATGTTTATAAATTCAGTTATTGTCATAAGTTCTGGCCCATTAATATTAAGAGTTGCATGACTATATTCTTTTCCTCTATATAAGGCATAGGCAACGGCTTTCGCACAATCTTTTCTTGATATATATGCCATCTTTCCATCACCTTGACTATTTTTTAATACACCATCACCTTTTACATAAGTAAAATAATTGGTAATCATAGCTTCTGCATATTGCGAATTGCGAAGAAAAATATAATCAAGCCCAACTTCTTTAATGTAATTCTCCGTATAAATATGGTCTTTCTTCTCTACTGAAGGATTTGTCTCATCTCCAGCATTAACTAAAGATGTGTATATAATCTGTTTAACTCCTGAAGCCTTTGCTGCATCTACTACATTCTTTTGTGCTTTCTGTCTTTTTTCTCCAACAAAAGGCATAGAAATAAGTGCAAGTCTATCAGCACCTTTAAAAGCGTCTTCTAAACCTTCGTAATTATTGAAATCTGCAACCCTTGTTTCAACTCCTTGTTTTGCATATTCTTTAAGTACCTCTTCATTATAACCCACAAATATCAAATCTTCTTTTTTACAAAGTTCAAGCAATACTCTTGCTGCCTCTGAACCAAGATTTCCACCAACTCCTGTTAATAATAATTTACTCATAGTAAACACCCCTCCCTTTGTTATATTTTTTTAATTAATACAGTTTTATATATTTAAGTTATTTAATTCGAACACATTAATAACAATAATATCTTTTTTATAATTTACACCTTTTAATCCTAATAATTTGGGCATTGCTATAGTATTTGTCTCTATAATTTTATTTTCTAAATCAACTCTATAAATAGTTTTAACAAAATCACCATCGTCTAATATGACATAATAATATTTATCATCAGTAGATATAGAAACAATATCCTTATCAAAATATGGTTGAAGTTTTTCCTTTATTTCCATATTCAATCCTCCTATTTATTTGATTGGATTTGTTTCTTAAGTTTTGCGACATTTTCCTTAATATCTTTACGAGTTAAACGAAGTTGCTTATCTGTTGCTCTCATTTCTCTTAAAATTAATTTAATACCCATTTAAATATTTCCTTATTTTATGATTTATTTCTTTTATTAAATCCTTATTCTCTTTTTTCAATTGCTCATTTTTTGTTGCAAATACAATAAGAAGAATTCCTACAATCAGTAAATACATCCACCATGCTATATTTAACCAGAAATTTCTCGTAACATATATTGCTGTAATAATCATAAATATTGTAGTTATAATAAAATGATAATATTTTTTTATTATAAATGATATAAACAACAAAACTACCATAACTATTCCAAATAATATTGTATTTATAATTAAATTATTTATTAAAACTTTACTAAAAATAATTAAAAAAGAAAATGTATGATAAATAATCCATATTTTACTTGATACTTTTTCTTTAAACTTCCATATGCACTTATCTAATATATATATTACAAATGTCAAAACAAGTAAATAATACTCTTCTTTATAATTTAATAAATTTATAATATTTTGACTTAGTAGTGCTGCCATTAAACATAAAAGAGATAGCGAATAAATAATTTTATTAAATTTTTTATTAAGTCCCATAAACTGCAAAATAAATAAGCATGCAAAAAACCAATCTATCATAACTATATATTTAAGAAGCATAAGATAAGAAAGCAAATATATACATTTATTAAAATAAATTATCATAGAAATATTTGCAATCGCAAAATAACTTATGTCAATATTTATATTTTTAAATTCAATCTTAAATTTTTTATTTTTTATTACAAATGTCAAAATATAATAAATTATAAATATAACTACAACACTTATGAGTTTAAAAATATAATAACTTATGATTTTAAAATTATAATAACTAATTACATTTTCATAATCCCATTGCATAAAAAAGTTAAATAAATTCAAACATATATATGGAATAAAATATATTAAAACTTTTACAATCTTATTATAACTCTCTTTCACAATTACTATGTTTAACATTATTGCAAGAATTATATACTCAAATACTAATATAATTTGTGGTACTTCTCCTAGACTGCTTATTTTAATATATTTACTTCCATTAATAAAATATACATAATTCATTATATATAAAATAACCAACAACCCGCCAAAAATAACTATAGTTTTAATCACTTTAGCATATACTTTCTTTACATTAAATAGTGCTTTATCAAAAGTTAACAAATTATCACTTGTTATATTATTATTTAATGTTCTATTATATATAAATTTATAAATAAAACTCCTATATAACAACAGTAAAATAGCATTTATTATAACTAAAAAAAACAAAATGTCAAAAAACACAAAATTAAATTTAAAATATTTTGAAACTCTCAATAAGTTAATATTTATTAAGTCAATAAATAAATATTGCATAGTAAATAATTGACATATTATTAGTGATTTAAAATTCTTACTTTCATATTTATTATTTTGAATTTTTAATTTTATCAATATAGAAATTAAATATATAGCAAGAAAAATGGTAAGTATATAAAAATTATATGAATAATAATTATAGAATTCATCTCTAAATATTAATCTAAACATACATATAACTATTGAAGTAGGCATAGAATATTTTGTTATACCAAATATACAATTTCGAATTTTGTTTACAAAATATTCTTTATCATTTACAGCATTTTTATTTTCTCCAATTCCAATATATATTCTCATAACAGAAATAATCATAAGCAAAATATAATACCAGAAAAAAGTTGAAGAATAAACAATTTCATAAAAGAGCCCAAATGTATAATAATTGTTTCCTTCCTCACACCAAAAAAGGAGTTTTATAATTGTTAATTGAATAACAACTTCTATAACTTTTTTATAATTATTATTTCTAAAAGCATACAAATATATAAGTAAAATATTGAAAGCTATAAGTATGAAAATCATATTTATAAATTTATAATTGTAAAACATTAATTCTATCAAATATATGCTAATCAAATTGATTATTACTGTTATGTCTACCATTTTTAAGTCAATTTGTTTTATTTTTATATTATTTATAATATTCAACAGCACAAAATATATAACTATAAAAATTAAAAGAACTATAATTCTATACTCTGGCAGTATAAAATAAGCCAATAGGTTTACATATATTAAATAAGAAAACATAAGAATATATTCATATATTTTTTTACCTTCATTATTCTTTAATTTAATATAGTCATAGAATATAGAAGAAAAGTTAATAACACAGGCTATAGGATTAATCTTGATCACTAAACAATTGACTAAAAACAATACTATATCTTCAATTATATTCACCCTACTTACTAAACTATTTTTATAAACTTTTTGATTGAATTTATTTATAAAAACCTGAAATAATAATAAAATACTATATATAATAATTCTTTTTGTAAATGTATCATAAGTTCTTAAATGAGTTACAGTAGCTATAACAGATATAAAAACAAGACCACTATATGTTATATTGGTAAAAACATCTGCAAATTTATCTTTAAACAATTTCAAATTAACAGCATTTGAAATTATATATGCTGTTATTAAAAGCAAATTCATACATATAGATACATAAAATAGAGAAATAGAATAAGTATTGTATAAATATTTACATATAGATACGATTAAAAATATACAATATATAGTTTTGATATATTTAAATATTTTAACTTTTGACTTAATACATAATATAATTACAGCAATTAAATTAGACAAAATTGAAATTAAATAAGGCACAGTTATTGCTTCAAAGCTAAAATCTCTGCCTATAGAAATAATTAATGTCCCTACCATTATATAAAACATGTATATAAAACTACTACTTTTCAATTTATCAAAACATAATAGTAAAATAGACAATACAATTGTAATAAAAGTAAGATATTCTGTAGTCCATAAAAAATCATAACCCACATTAAATCTTAGACAAGAGATAATTAAGAATACTGATGCAATAATATATTTATAAAAATCAAATTTTTTGTGTTCTACTTTTATATTATTATTCACATATAAAATAGCAAAATAAATAGATAATAGAGTCATAAGTATTCCACTACTCATATTTGTTATGCTTAAAATTGAAAGTAATAATAGTGTATTATTTGATACTTCTTTTACTTCTTTAGTGCTTATCAAAAATCTTTTTTCTTTAAAAACATTTGCTACTATCATTAAAATTAAATTGTATAATGACAATATACACATTATTAAATCAAATCTTTTTGTAAAATTTAATGTTAATAGTAAAATTTCAACATTAACTGCATACAACAAATATGTTGTTACCTTTTTTAATTTGTTTTTTATAGCATATATTAAAAAAAGCACAATAAATACTAATAGTGAAATAGCATAAAGTAAAAACTTCCCAACACCACTTATAGATAAATATTCACCCAACATATGAAAATATCCCATTGAAAGTGGTATTAGAGAAGTTATAATACAAAACAACACATACAGTGTTAATGAAGTCTTAAATAGTTTAAATTTTTTGTTTGCAATATTTGATAAAAAATTTAATATAAGAGAAACTATGAATATTATTAAAATTTTATGAATATTAGGAATAACACTCCAAGTAGTAGTTGCAAATACTATTCCCGCTATACTTATGAACACTACACCTAAAGCAAAAAATAAATTTCCTTGTGAAATATTATTTTTGTCAATATAGTCTTTTATTATCTTACTCAATGCAATGCTTTTATCATTTTCTTCTTCCTTATGTATATTGTTTTGTGATTTATACTCATAAACTTCTTCTTTTATTATCTGTTCATCCTTACGAAAGTTATTTTCTGCATTTTTAACTTCATTTTTTATTTCAACAATTTCTTTTTCATCAAGTTTTCCATATTTTCTTTTGTAAAATGAAAGATATTCTTTTAATTCTTCATTTTCTTTCTGTAATTCATTTTTATTTCTATTTACAGAAATTAAACAAATCATCATAGTAATTGCTATAAATGGAGAAATAACAAAAAGAAAAATCAATAATTCAAGCATAACTCTTCCCCTTTCAATAATAAAAAATAACTTTTGCTAATATAAAAAAGTTTTATTTTATATCTATACTGAGACCAAAGCTTCTGCAACCTTGTCAAAATCTTTTTCTTCTATACATCTAACATCTATCAATACTTTTTCATGATTCACTCTTACTATTATAGGAACTTTTTGACCTCTCAATATTCTCTCAACTTTTTCTGCTGGAAGAGTTGACATAACACTAACTGCATAACCATTAAGCAACACTCCTGGTGCTGCGCCTCCTCCTACCTGGTCATCACACTTTTCTACCGCTATATTCAATTTGCTGTTTTTCTCTTTTATTATTTTCTCTAATTTATTTGCTTTTTCTTTTAATTTTTCTTCACTTACGGTTAGCATATTCAAAATCGGTATATTCTCTATCGCTTTTTTTTCATCATAATACTCGTAAAGTGTTGCAAAAAGTGCTGCAATTGTAAACTTATCAACTCTTAATATTCTCGCTAATGGATTCTTTTTCATCTCATCTATATATTTTTTCTTTCCAACTATAATACCTGCTTGTGGGCCTCCAAGTAATTTATCACCACTGAACATAGCTATATCAACACCTGCTTTTTCTATTTCTGGTATAGTTGGCTCATTTATCCCTATTGATTCAAGATTTACAAACAAACCACTTCCTAAGTCATATATAACTGGGGTATTATATTTCCTACCCAAATTTACCATCTCTTCTATTGACACTTCTTCTGTAAACCCTATGATTTTGTAATTACTTGTGTGAACTTTTAAAAAGGCTGCTACATTTTCATTATATGCATTTTCATAATCTTTAACTTTAGTTTTATTTGTAGTCCCAACTTCTTTTAATATTGCACCACTTTCACTCATGACATCTGGAACTCTAAAAGAACCTCCTATTTCTATAAGCTCTCCTCTTGATACTATCACTTCTTTATTTTTTGCAATAGTTGATAAGACTATCATTGTAGCTGCTGCATTATTATTCACAACCATACAAGATTCAAATCCAGTGAGGCTTGTTATTATGTTTTCTATATGGTCATGTCTTGAGCCTCTTGTTCCTTTTTTTATATCATACTCTAAATTTATATAATCACTCGCTACTTTCTCTATCATATTAACTGCACTTTTTGATAAAGGTGCTCTCCCAAAATTTGTATGCAAAACTACACCTGTGGCATTTATCACTGGTCTTATGTGTGGTGTCGCTTTAGTTTCAACATTTTTTTTAATTGCCACTGCCATCTCTTCTACATTAGGCACTGCAATTATTTTTTCATTTTTGATATCGTTTCTGATTTGATTTAAGATATCTCTTACAGCAGAGACAAGTATACTATGAGGATAATCATTTACAAATTTAGATACTTCTTTTGAATTTAGCACCTCATCAACTTGAGGTATTTCTCTTAACAAAATATTTTTGTCCATATATAACATCTCCTATTAAAATGATAAAAACGGAGACGGTAGGAATCGAACCTACTTGGGATTATATTTCCCACAACGGTTTTGAAGACCGCGAGACGCACCAGCTATCCACCTATCTCCATATCAATTATATAATAAATGTATATTATCTATTTATTATAATCACTTACAAATTCTATAAATGATTTTAATATTTTCTTTTTAATTTTCTTATTTGAATATATTATATTTAAGTTTCTTTCACTATTCTTTTTTGGCAAATGAAAAACTAACACACTCTTGTTATTTTCTTCAGCCTCAATTGATTTTCTTGAAACTATTGATACTGCTATTTCATTTTTTACCATATTGATAATCGTATCTTGGTTTTTAACTCTTGCCATTATGTTTAACTTATTTATATCTACCTTTATGCTATCAAGCATTTTTTCTACTTTATCTTTTGTTCCACTTCCTTCTTCTCTCATTACAAACGGCATAGTAAATATCTTCTTTATATCTTTTATATCATCTTTCAAATTCTTAAATTCTTTTGTATTTGGTGTAATAATAACCATCTCATCTTTATAAAAACTTTTTGATATAATATTTTTATTATCACATTCCATACCAATAAAACCAACTTCAATAATACCTTCATCTAATAAATTTATTATATCCCTACTATCACCTTGAATTATATTAAAACTCGCATGAGAATTTTTTTCTTTAAAATTTTTAATTATCTCTGGCAATAAATAAGCAGAAGGTATAGAAGAAGCACCTATTTTCAAAAAACTATCATCATCTATATTTACTTTTTTTAAAAAACTTTCTTCAGCCGCAAGAACTTTTAGTGCAAATTCATACAATTCATACCCTTTAGAAGTAAAAGTAATACCTTTTGTGCTCCTCTTGAAAATTTTAAATTTTAACTCATCTTCTAAAGATTTTATGTGTACACTTATTGCTGGTTGAGAAATATATAACTTCTCAGCTGCTTTAGTAAAACTTCCATACTCATATATTGTCACTAACGATTTTAATTCTCTAAATTCCATATTCGCCTTAAAAACATAGATTTTTTATATTTTATCATTTTTTAATTATTTCTTCAATATTTTTTAATTTATAATTTTTTTTAATATATTAGCCATATTATTATTTTTTTTAATTTGCTTTTACATTTTTTTAATACTATAATTCCCATATAATCAATATTTTTAGGAGAGTTTATATGAAAAATGAAAAAAATTTAGTAATTTGCTCAGGTATTATAGTTGGTCTTATAGCACCAATACTTGTTTTTTTAGGCAATCCAGCAAATATGGGATTTTGTATAGCTTGCTTCGTTAGAGATACAGCTGGTGGTCTCGGACTTCACAGAGCAGGAGCTGTTCAATACATAAGACCTGAAATAATCGGTATTGTATTAGGAAGTTTACTTATTTCATTTGGCACAAAAGAATTTAAGTCACATGGTGGCTCAAGTCCTTTTACAAGATTTATATTAGGTGCTTTTGTAGTTATAGGTGCACTTATGTTTTTGGGATGCCCATTTAGAATGATTTTAAGATTAGCTGGTGGAGATTTCAATGCTATATT
>CAMJKC010000020.1 GCA_946406305.1 uncultured Lachnospiraceae bacterium | reverse complement strand
CAAAAAAAGATTATTACAATATTATAAAATATTTTTTCACAGTATTTATTTCAGTTATCACATCTATTATTTTATTTCCAAAACTTTTAGACCACATTTTTGGCGAAAGCTCTCAACATAATATTTTAAGAGGAACAGATGAAAGTATTTTTCAAAAGTTACAAACTATGATTAAGAATTATGAGCAGTTGGTTTTTGGAAAATCGTTTATTTGGTATTTTATTCTTTTTTTATTGTTAATATTCTTCATGGTATATATATCAAAGAAATATAAAGTTACTATTAACAAAAATAATTATTTTTTTATTTCAACTTTTTCAGTAATTTTAACATATTTCATAATAATTGTATTAACTGTTAGGCTTTCATATGATAGATATTTATTTAACTTGATGCCATTAACAAGTATATTTTTATCTTGTTTATTTTATAAATTATTTAAGTTTTATAGTAATAGCAAAATAAAAAATCAATTTATTATATACATTGTCTTTTATATTCTGATTACAATTTTGTCACTTTTTGTATTAAATTTATATAATATCAGTAAATTTATTGAAAATGTATATTTGTTATTTTTTGTTTTTGCTTTTGTGATTTTACTGATTATTTTGTATAATAAAGGTTTTCAATATAAATATTTAGCCCTTTTTATAATTTTCTCAATGACATTAGCAAGTCATAATCGTAATGTCAATTATATGTATAAAAATGACAATGTATTATATAATTTTATGACAAATAATAAAGAGGTTAGAACAATTTTAGTTTATCAAAAGTCAAATATATGGAAAATGCCATATCCATTATGGACTCTTAGAGATATGGAAGAGATTATTTTTGTAAATTCTGATAATAAGAATTGGGAAAAATATGGAACAGTTTTAAATAATGAAAAATTATTTGTATTTATATATGCTACACAAAATGATACTATGATTTTAAATAAAATAGCAAGTTCAAATAATGTTCAAAATATAGAACCAATACTTAAAACAAGCTATATATCTGGATATTATTTAGAATAATTCTAAATATAGTTCTGTTGATTTTTTATTATATTTATTTTATAATAGTAAAAAAGAGGTAAACATATGCATAACTATTTGAGGTCAATTGGATTTAGTGCTTTTGGTGCAAAAAGAAATATAGATGATTTTTTTAAAAAAAATTTAACTGAAAGTAATTTATTAAATACATATAAGGCGAATGATGGAAGGCTAATAGGTCAATATAAAATTCCTGTATGTCATGATGCGGCAATTTGTGTAATTGGTGAAGAAGATAGGAACCAATTAGCTAATATTGATTATTATTTTCCTATTGCTCGTGGATATGATTATACCTTAGTTCAAGAATGCACAATTGAAAGATATAGCGATAAAGATTCTTTTGCAGGGATTATAGATGACCATAGATTTGGGATTGCTTTAATTTTTTATTTAATAAATACAAATGAGTATAATAGAATAATAAAATCAAATAGTATAAAGAATATAAAGATAGATAAGATTTATTTGTCAGGTTTATCTCTATCAGGTAAAATAATTCTACCAATTGACAAAAAAGAAACACAATATAAGTATAGTAATTATGTTGCTGTAGATACAAAAGAGTCAAGTATTAAAAATCTAAAAGAAGTATCTGCAAATTTTGATCCTGTGCTCAATATTGAAAATGATGACTATAGTATATATAAAAGAGTTAATGAAAGATACCAAAGTGAAGATTTATATTCTATAATTGAAACAAGCATACTTCCATATGGCATTGAATGTGACAAATATAATATTGTCGCAAATATTATAAGTGTTTCTTATAAAAAAAATAATTATACCGATGAAACTATAGTGGAAATGAGATTAAATGCATTGGGATTAATCTTTACACTGATTATAAATGAGAAAGATTTAGTAGGTGAGCCTAAACCTGGTAGAAGATTTAAGGGGAATGTGTGGCTTCAAGGTGAGATTGAATTTTTGATAAAAGATGAAGAAAAACAAAAAAAATCAGAACTAAAAATATAAAACATATAAGAACATTTCGTCCAATATAAAAGAAAAGTTCTTCTGGCAGCATCAGTATTATTATGTCGGTCGCTGGATCAAATAAATAATAATCGTTTGTAAATAATAATTTATGAAATAATAAAAAGAATGAATTAAAATCAATTAGACAGTAGATTACGATTATTAATGTAATAATAAAGAATATGCAAATTGTATATAAAAAAGTTTTTTTAAGTTCAAAGAGTTCATTTATGTATGAATGATATGTAAGTATTAAGAGTGATATAAAAGACATATATATTGAAAAATGAATATTTGCTAAAAAAATATTTCTAACATCTAACATATGGATTTTTGCTTTACTTGAATATAATTCTTTGAGAATGCCGTTTACATATATTTTAGTATTTAAAATTTTTGATTTGCCGATTAAAAAGTCCATGAGTTCATATGCAATTTTTTCTATATCAGTGTCTTTAAGCGTGAATGGTAAATTTTTATACACATCAAATTTATTAAAAAGGTCAATTAAAAAATTTTTATTAGTATAAAGTACTAAATAAAATGATAAAACAAATAAGCAATAAATAACAGAAATTGAAAATATAATTTTAAATATTTTTTTAAAAATAATCATATAAGTGAGGTAGTATTATGTTAAAAAATAAATTTTTAAAAATAACTTTATCTATAGTAATTATTTTAATACTATTTATAGCGGCTGTCAATGAATTTAAACCAGATTATTTTAATAATATAATTAGTAATCAATTAACTTTTGATACAAATCAATATGAGACAGCTGCAGTTCAATACCTAAGTGCAAAAAGTGCTTCAGGAGTAGCTTCAAATGCTGTTATGGATACAGTAGAAGAGATGGAGGAAGATTATAGTGCGGTGTTTTTGGAAGATAATGATAAAGGAAATAATAGAAAAATTATAAAAAATTATTCATTAAATATTGAAACTTTAAAATTTGATGAAACATATAGTGACATTTTATCAAAAATCACAGAAAATAATGGAGTTGTAGACAATTCATCAATTAATAACAATAGTATAAATTCTGAAAGAAGTAGATATTTATCAATGAATGTTAGAATACCAATTGAAAAAGTTGATGGTTTTATTGAATATATGAATAATAAATTTAATGTAACTTATAGATCAGAAAGTCAAGAAGACATAACAGACATATATGATGATACTACAGTAAGACTTGAAAATTTGAAACTTGAAGAAAAAAAATTACAAGAACTTATTCCAAAAACAAATAAAGTTGAAGAATTAATTCAAGTTCAAGATAGACTTTCAACAATTAATTCTGAAATTAAAAGACTTGAAAATAGAAAAAATAATTATGATAAAAAAATTAATTATTCTAATATTTTCTTATCAGTTACTGAGGTTAAAAACTTAACAGATACAAGTGATAGTGAACTTCCAAATAGAGAAAACATATTATCGGCATTTCATCAAAATTTTAATGATACCATATTATTTTTAAAGAAATCAGTGATATTTATATTTGTTCATATACCTTTTATTTGTATGGTTCTTATATTAATTCTTATCTTATTGTTGATTATAAACCATGATAGTTCAAAAAAGGATAATAGTAATATAGATGTTGGAAAAGGGCTTGGGAAAAGTGTTATAAAAAATGATAGAGGTTTAAATAAAAAAATTGGGCTTGTAAAAGAGTTTGACCATAAAAATGTAATAATAAGAGATGATACGAAGGTAAACAATAATATAAGTCACGATGATATGATAACTGAAGAAGATTTAAATCAATAATTTTATATCATTTGGAATTTTGCTTGCAATTCTAATTAGATTATGATTGATAGGATGTAGTATTATTATCTCATTTGAATGGAGTGCTTGACGATTTATATATGTGTAATCTGGGTTGTATAGAAAATCTCCAATGATAGGATATCCTATATGTGACATATGAACTCGTATTTGATGTGTTCTGCCAGTGAATAAATTAAATTTACATAGTGAAATATCTTTTTCTCTAATATATTTTAAAGCTGTAACTTTAGTTGCAGCTTTTTCTCCGTCTTTTGATATAGTTCGTTTAATTGTACTATCTTCCTCTCTTTTTATAGGAATATCAATTATGAAATCAAGATTTATTAAGATATTGATATTTTTTATGCTATTTAGTTTATTGTTGAGATTTATAATATTGTAAATATTCCCTTTGACAATTCCAATATAGGTCCTTTTTACCGTGTTATTTTGTATCATGGTAGATAGGATAGAAGC
Organism: uncultured Lachnospiraceae bacterium; assembly: GCA_946406305.1. GTDB lineage: Bacteria > Bacillota > Clostridia > Lachnospirales > Lachnospiraceae > UBA3633. Next base: position 11,386 of record CAMJKC010000020.1, on the reverse strand, counting down.
TGAGAGTTTATTTTTTGCAATTAAACATACTCCGCTTGTGTCTTTATCAAGTCGTGTAATTGGTCTATATACAAAATTTTGGTTTCTAAAGTAATATGCGAGTGCATTGCCAAGTGTATTATCATAATTTCCTTGAGATGGATGAATAGGAATTTGTGCAGGTTTATTTACAACAAGTATATCATCATCTTCATATAAAATATATAATGGCAAATTGGGATTTTGAACAATATTATCAGAATTTTCTGTCTCAATTATTTCAATGTCAATTATTTCATTAAATTTTAATATTTTAAACATATCAAGATTTGTTGTATTTTTTAAATGTTTTATTAAATCTTGTGAATAACCAAGCGAAACTAGAAAATCTTTTAAATACTTTCCTACGAATTGCTGTGGAACGATATATTGAACTTTTCTTATATTATCATTTTCCATACTTTGATATATATTCTTTAAATGTGTTTTGTTTTTTGTCTTTTTCTGAAATTAGTAATTCTATGTTTTTATCTATTGGCCAATCTATATTTAGAGTTTTGTCGTTATAAATTATTCCACCTTCATCATTTGGATGATAAAAGTCATCAACTTTATATGAAAAGACAGCAATATCACTTAATACGAGAAAACCATGTGCAAAATTTTTTGGTATATAAAACATTTTCATATTATTTTCTGATAGCAAAACACCATAATATTTTCCAAAAGTAGAAGATGAAGGTCGTAAGTCAACTGCCACATCATACACTTCACCTTTTATACATCTAACTAATTTAGTTTGTGGATAATTTATTTGAAAGTGTAAACCTCTTAATACACCTTTTTCTGATTGTGATTGATTATCTTGAACAAATTCATCCTTTATTCCCATATCAAAAAAATCTTTTTTGTTATAGACTTCACAAAAATATCCCCTATTATCAAAAAAAGGTTCAATTTGAATGATTTTCAAATCAGAAATATTTGTTTCAATAATATTATACCTACCCATTTTTTTCTCCATTTTTTAAATTGATAAAAGCAGTTGATAACATTAGTTTAATTCTATTAAGTTGGTTTACAGGGCTTGCACCAGGGTCATAATCAATAGCAACAATATTTGCATCTTCATAATTTTCTCTTAATTTCTTTATAACTCCTTTACCTACAATGTGATTTGGCAGGCAACCGAAAGGTTGGGTGCATATGATATTTTTAACATCTTCTTTTATAAGTTCAAGCATTTCACCTGTAAGAAACCAACCTTCCCCAGTTTGATTTCCTATAGATACATATTTTTTAGCATATTTTGCGAGTTCTGCTATTTTTGACTGTTCCATAAAATGCTTTGATTTTTTTAGTGCAACATTGACTGGTCTTCGTAATATATATATAAATTTAATAGCAATATTAGAAATTATTGCAGCTTTTGCAGAAGTACCTAAATATTGTTTTTTGAAGTTGTTATTATAAAAGCAATATAAAAAGAAATCCATAAGGTCAGGAACTACGGCTTCGGCACCCTCGCTTTCAAGTAAGTCAACTACATTATTGTTAGCAAGATTTGAAAACTTTACTAATATTTCACCTACGATGCCAACCTTAGGTTTCTTAACATCAACCCTTTCTATATTATCAAAAGATTCAATAATTTCATTACATAGTTTTTTATATTTGAGGTAACTGCATTTATCTGAAGACAAGAATTCTATACATTTATTTTTATAATATTCATGAAGTTTATTTGTTTCACCTTTATTTTTTTCATATGGTCTTGTAGCATATACTACTCGCATGAAAATATCTCCAAAAATTATTGCATATAATGCTTTAATCAAAAGTTTATATGATATCTTGAATCCAGGATTGTTTTCCATTCCATTCAAATTTAAAGAAATAACAGGAATTTGTTCCATATTTGCTTTTCTAAGTGCTCGCCTTATGAAACCAACATAGTTTGATGCTCTACAACCGCCTCCAGTTTGCGTCATCATTATAGCTGTTTTATTTAAATCGTATTCTCCTGATAATAGGGCATCTAATATTTGTCCAACTACTATTATAGAAGGATAACATGCATCATTGTTTACATATTTTAAACCAGTATCAATAATATTTCGATTTGTATTTTTTAATAACTTAATATTATAACCACAGCTACTTATTGCAGGCTCTAAAATATCAAAATGAATAGTGCTCATATTAGGAGCTATGATTGTATAATCTTTTTTCATTTCTTCTGTAAATATTGCTCTATTATATTTTGCTGATTTAACATCTCTATTTTTTTCTTTTCGCATATTTATGGCACTGATTAAAGATCTAATCCTTATTCTTGCAGAGCCTATGTTATTTACTTCATCTATTTTTAATAGTGTGTATATTTTTGATGAGCTTGATAAGATGTCACTTACTTGGTCAGTTGTAACAGCATCTAAACCACAACCAAAAGAATTTAATTGTATGAGATCAAGGTCATTTCTATTTTTAACTAAATTAGCAGATCTATACAATCTTGAATGATACATCCATTGGTCTGTAGTTATTAGTGGCCTTTCAGCATCACATAAATTTGAAATTGAATCTTCTGTTAATACTGCCATACCATAACTTGCTATCAAATCTGGAATGCCATGATGAACTTCACTATCAATATGATAAGGTCTTCCAGCAAGGATTATTCCATGCTTATTGTTTTCTTTTATCCACTTTAAAGCTTTTTCTCCTTCAAGTTCCATATCTTTTTTTGCCTTTAAAAGTTCTTTCCAGCCTTCATTTACGGCTTCAGTTATTTCAGCCTCTGTTATATTATATGGAAAATATTTATAGTTTTGTAAAGCTTTGACAAGAGAATCGGTTAAAGATTTTTTATCTGTAAAAGGTAAAAAAGGATTATAAAATTTAATATTATTTAGATGTAAGTTTTCAACATTGTTTTTTATATTTTCAGCATATGAAGTGACCATAGGACAATTATAATGATTTTGAGCATTTTTGGTTTCATATCGTTCATAAGGTATACATGGCATAAATATAAAATCGATTCCTTGATTTATAAGCCATTCAATGTGGCCATGTACTAATTTTGCAGGATAGCATTCTGATTCGGAAGGAATAGATTCAATTCCCATTTCATAAATTTTTCTTGTAGAAGTAGGAGAGATGACAACTCTATATTTTAATTTTTTAAAAAAAGTTGCCCAAAAAGGGAAATTTTCATATATATTTAAAACTCGTGGAATACCAACAGTTCCTCTTTTTGCTTCATTTAATTCAAGAGGCTCATAGTCAAACATTCTATTTTTTTTATATTCATATAGATTAGGGACAGAATCATTTTTTTTACTTACCCCTAAACCTTTTTCACATTTATCACCAGATATGAATATTCTATTATTGTCAAAAATATTTATTGTCAGCACACAATGGTTAGTGCATCCTTGACATCTTGTAATATTAGTTTTATATTTTAAATTTAGTATTTCGTCAAGCGAAAGCATCTTTGTTTCATATTTTTTATTGTTTGAAGTGTTGATTAAATATTTTTCTCTTGCAATTAAAGCTGCTCCAAAAGCTCCCATAATTCCTGAAATATCTGGTCTTATGACTTCTTTATTTAAAATTTTCTCAAGAGCTCTTAAAACCGAATCATTATAAAAAGTTCCACCTTGAACTACAATATTATCTCCAAGTAATTTTGCATCACTAATTTTGATAACTTTATATAATGCATTTTTTATTACACTATAAGATAGTCCAGCACTGATGTCAGAAACCTTCGCTCCTTCTTTCTGTGCTTGTTTTACATTAGAATTCATAAAAACAGTGCATCTTGTTCCAAGGTCAATAGGATTTTTTGCGAATAATGCTTCTTTTGCAAAATCAGTAATGCTGTAGCCAAGAGATTTTGCAAATGTTTCAATAAATGATCCACATCCAGCAGAACAAGCTTCATTTAATAGGACATTGTCAACATAGCCATCCTTTATTTTTATGTATTTCATATCTTGACCACCTATGTCAAGTATGCAATCTACATTAGGATTAAAAAAAGTTGCTCCATAAAAATGTGCTATAGTTTCAACTTCACCATAATCAAGATTTAATGCTGATTTTAATAATTGTTCGCCATAGCCAGTTGAGCAACTACATACTATATGTGCATCTTTTGGAATTACCTCTTTTATTGCCTCAAAAGCTTTTTTTGTTGCTTCAATTGTTGAACCATTATTATTAGTATAAAAACTAAATAATAAATGACCATCTTGAGAAATTAATGCTAATTTAGTAGTAGTGGAACCAGCATCAATTCCAAGAAACACATTTCCTTTATAGTTTTTTATATCAAATTTTTCTACACTTGCATAAGAATGCCTATTAGTAAAATCTTTATATTCTTTTTCTGAAGCAAAAAGTGGGTCAAGCCTTTTGATTTCTGTATTTAATATGATACCTTTTTCTAAATTTTTAATTAAGTCATCTATAAAATAAGTTTTGTTGTTATTGATTTCTGTTGACAAAAGAGCAGAGCCAATGGCAGCATATAAGTGTGAATTGTCAGGAGATATTATATTTTCATCTGACAAATTTAAAGTTCTTATAAAGCATTTTTTTAATTCAGTTAAGAAATGCAGAGGTCCACCTAAAAAGGCAACACAGCCTCTTATTGGTTTACCACATGCAAGGCCTGATATTGTTTGATTTACAACAGCTTGAAAAATTGAGACTGCTAAATCTTCTTTTGTAGCTCCTTCATTTATTAGAGGTTGTATGTCAGACTTTGCAAAGACACCACATCTTGCTGCAATGGGATAAATGATTTTGTAATTTTTTGCATATTCATTTAAACCTGCTGCATCTGTTTTTAGTAAAGAAGCCATTTGATCAATAAAAGAACCTGTGCCTCCAGCACAGATACCATTCATTCGTTGGTCAATTCCATGGTCAAAGTAAATTATTTTGGCATCTTCACCGCCCAATTCAATAGCAACATCACATTTTTTGTTGAAAGTGCTTAAAGACTTTGATACAGCAATTACTTCTTGACTAAAAGGTATAGAGATTGAATTTGCAAGCGATAAACCGCCAGAACCAGTTATGCTCGATATTATTTCGGAATTCTTAAATTCGTTTGAAAACTCTTTAAGTATTTCAAGTAAGCAGTTTTGGATGTCTGCCATGTGTCTTTTGTAACTGTTAAAAACTATTTTATTGTTCTCATCAAGTGCAACAATTTTGACAGTTGTTGAACCTATATCTATTCCTAATTTATACATATGTTTATTATAACATTTTTAATACTTTTATTCAATAATTATAAAAAAACATAAGATTAATGTATAAAAATCTTTAATAAAACTATTGACAATATAATAATAATATATTATATTGAATATATGAATAGTTGTTCAAGTATATTTGGATGGTGAGAGTATGGATAATGTAAAAAGTAAAAAAAATGTTGATATTCAAAATATTAAAAAAAAAATACCAAAAGATGAAGTTATTTATGATTTGTCTGAGTTATTTAAAGTTTTTGGTGATTCAACGAGAACTAAAATTTTATCAATTTTATCAATAACTGATTTAAATGTAAGTGAATTATCTGAAGTTTTAAATATGAATATGTCTGCAATATCACATCAGTTAAGAATTTTAAGGAGCTTTAAATTAGTAAAAGGAATTAAGGTTGGAAAAGAAGTGAAATATCAATTAGATGACAATCATGTTATTATGATTATGGAATGTGGATTGTCACATATAAATGAGGGTAATAAATAATATGGAAAAGGAAAACCAAATTAAAATTTTAAAAATTGTTTTTTTTGTTATAAGTTTTTTAATAGTGAATTTTTTTAATGTGGATGAAGAATTAAAGAATGCAATATATATATTTATTTATTTCATAGTTGGATTTGATGTATTAAAAAAGGCATTTTTGAGTATTAAAAATAAAAATTTATTTGATGAAACTTTTTTGATGAGTATAGCAACGATTGGTGCAATTCTACTTGGAGAGTATATTGAGGCAATTATTGTTATGATATTTTTTCAAATTGGAGACATTTTTGAAGACTACTCTTCTGATTATAGTGAAGAAAGTATAAAGAAAAGTGCAGAAATAATACCAAATAATGCCAACCTATTTATTAACAAAAATGAAATAAAAAATGTGAAAGCAAGTGAATTAAAAATTGGTGATATCATTGTAGTAAAACCATATGAAATAATTCCTATAGATGGAGAGATTATTGAAGGTAATAGTTTGATAGATACTAAAGCATTAACTGGAGAAAGCATTCCAAAGAATTTAGGAATTGGAGAAAAAGTATTAAGTGGAATGGTCAATGGAAATAATAATATTATAATTAAAGTTGAAAAAGAATTTAATAATTCAACTTCAAATAAAATATTAGAATTGATTAAAAATGCAACTTTAAAAAAATCAATGCCAGAAAAGTTTATTAATAAATTTTCAAAAATATATACTCCAATTGTGTGTTTAATATCCCTATCAGTTTTCTTTATACCAAGTATTATTTCATATATAATTTTTGGATATTCAAACTATAAATTGTGGCTATATAGAGCATTGACTTTACTTATTATTAGTTGTCCTTGTGCTCTTGTAATAAGTGTTCCATTAGGTTTCTTTTTGTCTATTGGAACTTTGAGTAAAGAAGGTGTGATTGTTAAAGGTTCAAATTTTATTGATTTAATTTCTAAAATTAAATACATTTTTTTTGATAAAACTGGAACTTTAACTAAAGGGGTATTTGAAATTACTAAAATTGAAAATGTAGGTATAAAAAAAGACAAATTAATTGAAATAGTTGCTCATGCAGAATATTATTCTAATCATCCAATAAGTAAGTCTATATTAGAATTATATAATAACAAGTTAGATATAAAAAAAATAGATAATTTTAAAATAATTGAAGGGATGGGAGTCTCAGCTTTAGTTGAAAGTAAAAAAGTTTTAGTAGGTAATAAAAATTTATTGAGACAGAATAACATTAAATTTGAAGAAGTAAAATCAACAGGAACGATATCATATGTAAGTATAAATGATGTATATAGTGGTTATGTTTTAATTTCTGATGTAATCAAAGACAACTCATATAAATGTATAAGTGAGTTAAAGAAAATTCATGTAGACAATATAAAAATGCTTACTGGTGATAATGAAAATATAGCAAAAAATATTGCAAGTGACTTAAATATTGATGAATACTATTCAAATTTACTGCCAAATGATAAATTTGAAATTATTGAAAAAGCATTAAAAACAAAAAAAGACAAAGAATATGTTTGTTTTGTTGGAGACGGAATAAACGATATAGCAAGTATTAAAATATCTGATGTCGGTATAGCTATGGGAGGAATAGGGAGTGATGCTGCAGTTGATGCTTCAGATGTAATTTTAGTTGATGACAATCTTATAAAAATACCAATGGCAATTAAATTTGCGAGAAAGACATTAAAAATAATATATGAAAACATTATTTTTTCCATACTAGTAAAAGTATTAGTAATGTTCTTATCTATGTTTGGAATATCAAATATGTGGTTTGCAGTATTTTCTGATGTTGGAGTAATGTTTATTTGTGTTTTGAATTGTTTTAGGCTTACAAAAATAGATTAAAAAATAAGATTAAATAATATTTTTTGTTTTTAATCAAATGAACTTTTAATAGCAAAAATTGAATAAATGCTTATTTTAATTGTTAAATTTATGTTTACAAATATAATTAAATTTGATATAATAAACAAATAAAATAGAGAAGGGAGTGAAAATATTGTCAAGCGTTATAGTAAAAGAGAATGAAACTCTTGATAGTGCTTTAAAAAGATTTAAAAGAAATTGTGCAAAAGCAGGAATACAACAAGAAATTAGAAAAAGAGAATTTTACGAAAAACCAAGTGTAAAAAGAAAAAAGAAATCTGAAGCAGCACGTAAACGTAAATATAATAATTAAAAAAATGCCCTAATTTTAAAAATTAGGGCTATTTTTTAGAGGTTACATGGAAAATAATTTTTCTGAATTTAATATAAAAAATGAGAATATAAAAAAAATCTTTGGAACTTTAGATGAAAATATAAAAAAGATTGAGAAAAAATTTAATGTTTCAATTGTTGAAAGAAATGGAACAATTAAAATTATAGGTAACAATAAAGATACTGATATGGCAAAAAAAGTATTAGTTTCTTTAAATAAACTTTGTGAAAATAATGAAAGCATAAATCCTTCAAGTTTAGACTATTTTTTATCAATTAAGAATAATGAAGACAAAAATAAATTTATCACAATTGACAATGATGTTATATGTAAAACATTTCAAGGTAAACCAATAAAAGCTAAAACTTTAAATCAAGGTAAATATATTGACAGCATAATTAACAATATGATAACTTTTGGAATAGGCCCTGCAGGAACTGGAAAAACTTTTTTAGCAATTTGTATGGCAGTAAAGTATCTTAGGAATAATGATGTTGAAAGAATTGTTTTAACAAGACCAGCTATAGAAGCTGGAGAAAAACTTGGTTTTTTGCCAGGAGATTTGCAAAATAAAATCGATCCATATTTAAGACCATTATATGATGCTTTATATACGACTATTGGTTTTGAAAGTTTTAATCAATATTCAGAGAAAGGGATTATTGAAGTTGTTCCATTGGCATACATGAGAGGAAGAACACTTGATAGTGCATTTATAATTTTAGATGAAGCACAAAATACTACTTTTCATCAGATGAAAATGTTTTTAACAAGGGTGGGATTTAATTCAAAAGTTATTGTAACTGGTGATATAACACAAATTGATTTGCCACAAGGAACGGCTTCGGGACTTGTATCAGTTGAAAAAATTTTGAGAAATATTGAAAATATAGGATTTATAAATTTAACATCTGTTGATATAGTAAGGCACCCAATAATTCAAAAAATTGTCAATGCATATGAAAAATATGAAAACAAGTCAAAAAAATAAAATTGAAATTCAAGTTGACAATAATATAGATATAGCAAATACATTTAATTTTTCACTAAATACATTATCAAATAAGATTATCAATTATGTAATTTTGTATTTCAATTTAAAATATACTTTTCTTGTTGAACTTAGGATAACAAATAATAGAAAAATTAGATATATAAATAAAAAATATAGAAATATAGATAAATCAACAGATGTAATTTCTTTTCCAAATTTTGAATTTTATAAACCATTATATTTTAAAGATTTAATTATTGGTGATACAATTTTTCTTGGTGATATAGTTATTTCAATAGATAAAGTTTTATATCAATCAAGATTATATGGTCATTCAATAAAGAGAGAATACTCATTTTTATTAATTCACTCATTGCTGCATTTATTAGGTTTTGACCATAATAATAATAGTGAAGAAAAAAAAATGTTTGATATTCAAAAAGATATTTTAAATGGTTTGAGTATAAATAAGTAATGATAAAACAAGTTAAAAACAATAATAATAATTTTTTATTACAAGGTAGCATTCTGGCAATAGCAGGATTAATAGTTAGATTTATTGGACTATTATATCGTTACCCAATGATATCAATTATTGGAACTGTTGGTAATGGATATTACAGTTCTGCTTATAATATTTATTCATTTTTTTTGATTTTGTCTTCTTATTCTTTTCCAACTGCAATTTCTAAAATAATATCTGAATACTTAGCAAATGATAGGTATTTGGATATAAAAAAAATTATAAAATTCTCTTTTTTTATTGCTTTTTTGGTTGGTGTTATTTCATTTTCAATTATGTTTTTTGGTTCAAAAGTAATATCAATAATTGTGCAAAAAGAAAAAGTAACTTTTGCTTTGCATGCACTTGCGCCAACTTTATTTATTATGGCATTTTTATCTGTTCTTAGAGGAATTTTTCAAGGAATGGGCAATATGGTTCCAACTGCAATTTCTCAAATAATAGAACAAATAGTCAATGCTATATTTAGTGTTATTTTTGCATATATTTTATTTCAAAGAGGAGTGATTGCAAATAAAATTTATGAAGAAATTAATTATGAATATGCATTTGGAGCAGCTGGGGGAGCAATTGGAACTGGAATTGGAGCTTTTTTTGCATTATTATCTTTATTGTTTTTATATTTTATCTCATTTAAAAGGTATAAAAGATTTTTTAATAACAACAATGGTTATAAAACACTTAGCATAAATAAAATTTTATTTCAGTTTATGTCTGTAGTAATTCCTATCATATTCTCCACTACATTATACAATATTTCATCTATTATTGACGATATAATTTTTAGTAACTGTTATACAATGCTTGGTCAAAAAGAAAATATAGTGAACATATGGGGTATATATAATGAATTTCATTTATTATTTAATATACCAGTTGCGGTAGCAAGTGCATTAAGTGCTTCTATTATACCATCAATTTCTACCTCAGTTGCTGAAAATGATGTGCGAGGTGTAGTTTTAAAAATTAAATATTCAATTAAATTTACAACCCTATTAGTTTTACCAGCTTTTGTTGGATTTATAATTTTAGGTAGACCAATATGTATTTTTCTATTCAATGGGGAGCATGTAGAATTATTAATTAACATATTAAAATTTGGCAGTTTTTCAATTATTACATATTCACTATCTACAATATCAATTAGTATTTTGCATGGCTTAGGATATTTTTACAAACCTTTAATACATTCAATTATTGCATTGTTTATTCATATTATTACAATTTTTATATTGATGTTAGTGTTTAACTTAGGAATATATGCTGTTGTTTTTTCAAATATAGTTTTTTCTTTGCTCGTTTATTTTCTAAATGTTAATTTTTTAAATAAGATTGTTAGATATAAAAAGAATTATATAAAAAATATAGTGATTCCATTTATTTGCAGTATCATAATGGGAGTAATTATTTCTGTTTTATATAATTTTTTAAATTTTGGATTCTTGGCATCAGAAAATTCATTAGTCTTATTTATAAAACTTATTATTTGTATATTTGTTGGTATTTTTATATATTGTTTTTCTTTAGTATTTTTAAGAGTTTTAACTAAAAGAGATTGTGAATATATACCTTTTATTAAGATATTTTTTAATTTTTTAGGTAAGTGATATGAGAGATATAATAATAATTGGAGCAGGGTCTAGTGGAATAATATGTGCTATTGAGGCTTCAAAAAATAAGAATAATAATGTAACCATTATAGAAAAAAACAATAAAATTGGAGTAAAGTTATTATCAAGTGGTAATGGAAAATGCAATTATTCAAATATGGATTTTAACTTAAGCGAGTTGAAAAAATATTATAACACAGATATAATCAAAGATGTTTTTATTCGTTTTGGAAATGTTGAATTAATTAGATATTTTGACAATATTGGAATCCCAAGTAGA
>CAMJKC010000019.1 GCA_946406305.1 uncultured Lachnospiraceae bacterium | reverse complement strand
ATGCATAAACTGCTTGGGAATATCTTGTCCCATTCTACTTCCACTTCCAGCAGCAAGTAAAATTAAAAAATTATTCATATCACCTCTAAAACTCTAAATTTGGTTCAGCATTGAGCGATAAATCACAGAAATCACCATTGTTATACCTATAATACCCTGCTTGAGCTATCATTCCTGCATTATCAGTAGATAAAATTAGTTCTGGACAATAAAATTCTATATTATTTTTTTCACAGACTTTGATAAATTCTTCTCTTATTTTTTTATTAGCACTAACTCCACCGCATATTGAAAATTTATTTATACCTAACTCTCGTGCTAAATTAATTGATTTTTCAGTTAATGTGTCAATTACTGATTTTTGAAAACTAAAAGATATATTAGATATTTCATTCTCATCAAGCATATTTTTTTGTTTTAAACTATTTATCGTGTTTATCACACTTGACTTTAAACCTGAAAAAGTGAAATCATATGGCTCACCTTTTATATTCCCTCTTGGAAATTGATATGTATAGGTTCCTTTTCTCGCCTTTTCCTCAAGCTTTGGTCCACCAGGGTAGCTAAGTCCCAACACCCTCGCAACTTTATCAAAAGTTTCACCACAAGCATCATCATGTGTCTTTCCATAAATTTTAAATTTAGTTCTATCTTCTACCAAGACCAAATTAGTATGTCCACCAGAAATTATTAAAGTTAAAAATGGAGGCTCTAAACTTTTATTACTAATATAATTAGCAGCTATGTGACCTTCTATATGATTTATTCCAATGAGTGGAATATCAAGCCCCAAAGACAAACCTTTTGCATAATTTATCCCAACGAGCAATGCCCCTACAAGACCAGGTCCATATGTGACAGCTATAGCAGATACATCTTTCAGTTTGATATTAGCTTTTAAAATTGCTTCATCAAAAACTTTATCTATTACTTCTATGTGCTTTCTTGAAGCAATCTCAGGCACAACCCCACCATATAATTTGTGTATGTCTATTTGACTGCTTATTATATTTGATAAAACTTCTTTTCCATTTTTTACTACTGCTACACTTGTTTCATCACAACTTGTTTCTATTCCTAAAATTATTATATCTTTCATACGAATACTAGTTTTATTTTTTCTCCATCTTTTGCAATTTTTACTTTACTATATATTTTTTTTAATTCTTTTTCATATACTTGAGGCTTTACCTCTGCAGGAGAATAATGAGTAAGCCATAAATTTTTTGGCTTTGTCTCTTTTGCTATTTCACAGGCCTCAACCATTGTCATATGCATATACCTTTTTGCATTTGTTGATTTATCTGTATTTCCATACATACCTTCACATATTGTAAGATCAGTATCTCTTGTCCATTTTAAAATATTGTCACAAGGTCTTGTGTCTGTAAAATATGAAATTTTTATCCCTTTTCTTTCTTCACCCAATACCATATCTGGAGTATATTTAACTCCTGTAATTTCATCTTCACATTCTATTAAGTGTTGCAACTTATTCCAGTATTTTATCGGTATATTATTATCAATAGCTTTTTGTTTTAAAAACTCCGGCAGACGATTAAGTATTATATTATACCCCAAGCAAATCATTTTATGTTTTAATTCATAATACTGAATATTAAAAACATTTAATTTTATCTCACCTTCTTTTTTGTCTAACTCTACTACTTCAACTGGAAATGGAAGTTCTGGTGCAATTATTCTGAGAGATTTTACAACTTCCTTTATACCCTTAGGTCCAAGTATTGTAACTTTTGTCTTTTTTTCAGAATTGCCAATAGATAAAAGTAATCCAGGAAGGCCAGAAATATGATCGGCATGAAAATGGGTAATCAAAATATAATCTATATCATATACAGATAGATTTGCTTTTTTAATAGCAATTTGAGTAGCCTCTCCACAATCTATAAGAAGCCCACTTCCCTCACACTTGCAGTATAAACTTGTTAAAAATCTATTGGTTAGAGGCATCATACCACCTGTCCCCAATAAACAAACTTCAATCATTTGTCCCCTCTATAATTCTTTTTTCATATATGTATGCATCAGATATTGGATTTTCATAATAATTTTTTTTTATATGTATTTTCTTAAAGTGATTTTTTTCATAAAAAACTATTGCACCCTTATTATCACTTCTAACTTCTAATATTAATCTCTTCTTATGAACATATTTCTCTAAATATTGAATTAACCCTGTTCCTATTTTTTTATTCCTATAATTTTCACTAACACAAATCTTAAAAATGTCTATGTATTCATCTTGCTCTCTATATATAATATATCCAAGTATTTCGTTTGAATCTTCTGCAACTAAAATATAGTCATTGTCATCACTTTTCAATATATCATTTATCATTTTTTCTGTATATCTTTCACTTGAAAAATTATTCTCTTCTAATCTTACAATTTCATTGACATCAAAAGTTTTGGCTCTTCTAAATTCAAGCATAATTATTTCTTTCTGCATTTGACTTTTGCATATAATTTATATCTAATACACTCTTTACATTGTTTTCATCATAATTCATTGAAATCTCACATAAACTTTTTGCACTAAGTATGTTTTCTTTACCTTTTCCTATTTTATATTTGCATTTTAGCTTACTCAACTTTTCCCTATATACTTCTACTCCATCTCCCACTATATAAAAAGAATACTTTTTCATAAAAAATCTATTTGTTAAATTCACAAAATCATCTATATCAACAATTAGGTTCTTCCCTATTTGAATGTGTTCTCTATTAAATATAGCAAAATAAACTCTATTTACTCTCGCATCAAGCAAAGTTATTATAAAATCAAATTTCGTTTTAACATTTTTTGATAATGAATATAAAGTATTCACATAATAAATTTTTGTTTTATTCGCTTTTGCAAGCCCCATCGCGGTTGATATACCTATCCTTATTCCTGTATATGAACCTGGTCCATTTGACACAAAAATATTATCTATGTCATAAATAGTTATATTTAAACTGTCCATCATCTTTTTTATATTTGGAACTAAAACAACTGAATGCATATTTTTGGCATCAGACTCAACTATTGATAATACTTTTCCATCTTCTGAAATAGCAGAACTGCATATTTTATTTGTCGTCTCTATAGATAAGGTTTTCATTTATTTCTCTTTCTTTATCTTCTATTTTTTTTATATCAATTAACTTATATGGTTTTTTTATATAAGAAAATAAAATCTCTGGCCACTCTACTAAAGCTATTGAGTTTTTATCATATATATATTCTTCAAATCCTATATCATATAACTCATAAATATCTTTTAACCTATATAAGTCAAAATGATATATATTAGAAATTTTGTCATTTATGTTATATATTTTTAATATATTAAAAGTAGGAGATATAACATTTAAATCTGGTTTAAAATATTTTACAAAGCCTTTCACAAAAGTTGTCTTTCCTGCTGCCAAATCTCCGGTCAAAAAAAATAAATCGTCTGGTTTTGAGTTCTCTGCTATCTTCATTGCATATTCTATTGTTTCTAAATTTGATTTTGTTATCATTTTCTTATTTTGCTTTTAATAAAATTAAAGAACTCTAATTTATTATTATCAAAATACCTATTTGGAATAACCTGACCATTTATGCTATCATAAAAAATAACAATCATCTTTTTATACATTTTTACTTTAAATATAATATCATATTTAAAATCTTCATTTAAATCATTCGCTCTTATATTAAATTTATCATCATAAAAAGTCAATTTTCTTTCTATATTATTCTTATTTTTTAATAACACTTTTAAATATATAACTATTGGTTGAATCAAAGTGAATAAAAAAGCAAATAATATAACTACCACTTTATAAATATCATTAAAATCAAAAAACATTTTTGTTATAAGTGAGTATATAAATAATATCAAAAAAACAACTGAAAATAATATGCTAAGCACACCACTTACTGAATAATATGAATAATAGATTGATGACAAAAAAATATCATTTTTATTTAGTTTTATAGAAAATTCGTATTTCAAAATTAATCTCCCGATATCAAATTTACATTTTTTACTTTATTTATTTTCTTAATTTCATTTATTAAATTATTTAACCCTTTTGACTTCTCTGTTTTTTCTATAATTACATTTACATTGTTCTCTCCGTTGACCGGAATTGATTGATTTATAACTTTTATATTATATTTATAGTCAGATATGAGTTTAGTTATCCTTGATAAAACCCCAACTTGATTTTCAGTTAATATATTTAATACTATATCTTTCTGTTTAAAAAAATCATCTAATGTAAAAATCAAATTTTTATATTTATAAAAAGAAGATCTTGATATTCCAACTTCATCTACAGCATCTTTTACAGCTATATTTTTTTTAATCATAATATCTTTTACTTCAATCACTTTCTTTATAACTAAAGGCAATGCATTCTTTGAAACAAGATAGTATTTGTCATTTTTTATTATATTTAAAGAATTTTTTTTCTTCAAAATAACTCCCTACTCTACTTGAACTTTTCTATCAGGGCAACCAAGCTTAATCCATTTTAAATAACTCATTATAAACCTATCTATATCACCATCTAAAACTGCATCAGTATTTCCTGTCTCTTCCCCTGTCCTTAAATCTTTTACCATACGGTATGGCTGCAATACATATGACCTTATTTGCGAACCAAAAGCATTTTCTTTAACTTCTCCTCTTATACCACTGAGTTTCATTTCATTTTCCTTTTGTTTTAAAAAGAACAATTTTGATTTGAGCATCTGCATCGCTCTCTCTCTATTTTGTATCTGTGACCTTTCCTCTTGACATGCAACGACAATTCCCGTTGGTATGTGAGTAAGTCTAACTGCAGAAGAAGTTTTATTAATATGCTGACCTCCTGCTCCACTTGACCTATATGTATCCATTTTTATTTCTTCAGGCTTAACTTCTACATTTATATCTGTTTTTATATCAGGCATAACATCACAACTCACAAAAGATGTTTGCCTTTTCCCCTGTGCATTAAAAGGCGAAATTCTCACTAAACGATGAACACCCATTTCAGATTTCAAATAGCCATAAGCATTATTACCTTTTACCAAGAATTCAACAGATTTTATCCCTGCTTCATCTCCATCTAAATAGTCATTAACGATTAAATCAAAATTGTGATTTGAAGCATATTTTGAATACATCCTATAAAGCATAGAACAAAAATCACAACTTTCTGTTCCGCCACTACCTGCATTTAATCTGACAATGGCATCAAGGTCATCATACTCCTCTGACAATAATAATTCTTCTTTAGTTTCTTCAATTTTTATTATAAATTTTTTATATAAATCTCTAATTTCTTCTAATGCACTCTTATCATCTGTTTGTCCATTATAAATATCAATAAAAGAATTTATATCTTCAAAAGTATCAACGAGTGAATGATAATTTGATATAGAATTTTCTATATCTTTTGCCTCTTTTGTAATCTTATTTGCATTCTCAACATTATTCCAAAAATTTGACTCCTGCATAGTCATATTGATTTCATCTAATCTCTTAGTCTTTCCTTCAATATTTAATGAATCGTGTATTTCAGTCAAATCTTTTTTATAATTATTTAATTCAATTTTAATATTATCTAATTCTACCATTTACTCAAAATTTCCCTATAATTAATAAACCCCTTTTATTAGTAGTTCTTCAAAAATCGCACTTTTTTCCGAATATATAGAGCATATATATTTTTCATTTTTTATTAAATAGTTACTTTCATGTATCTCATCTAAATTTAAATCCTCTATTTTAATCCTAAGTCCCAAACCTTTTAATTTAGAATAGGACTCCTTCCTTACCCAAATCTCAATTCTTTTTAAGTCATCTTTTTCATCACCCAAATATTTTTTTGAAACTAAATCACTTATCTTCCGATTTGTATCTTCAATGTCAATACCAACTTCTGAGCTTGCAATCGCACAGGCAATATAATTTTTTGAATGAGAATAGTTAAAAAATATTTCACTATCTTTAAAATAAGGTTTACCTTTTTCAGATACATATATTTTAGGCATTTCAATATGAAAATTATTTAACATCATATCTAAAATCTTTCTTGCATATTCAGTGTCAGACTTTTTACCATCTTTTTTTTCTATATCACTTTTTTTAACTATTAAATAATAAACCTTTCTTTCAGCAAACACAAGACACCTACATACTTTTTACTGTCTTCCATGACAATTCTTATATTTCTTACCACTGCCACATGGGCATGGGTCATTTGGATATATTTTCTTTTCTTTATTTACTTTCGTCGTAGGTGCTTCAGCCCCTCTATTTGTTCCAGTAGGTTTTGCAATTTCCTTTCTCTCTATTCTTTCTGCAACTCTTATATGATATAAAATTTTTATTGTATCTTCCTTTATCGCATACACTAAGTCATTGAACATCTCATATGCTTCTATTTTGTATTCAACTAATGGGTCCTTATGTCCATATGCTTGAAGCCCTATCCCTTGTCTTAAAACATCCATATCATCTATATGGCTCATCCACTTCGTATCTATAACTCTAAGCAATATTACTCTTTCAGCTTCTCTTAAGTTTTCTTCAGTATCAAACTGTTTACTTCTATCAGCATACAGTTTTATTGCCTTATCATATAAAAGATTTTTAAAACTCTCTTTATCTAAATCTTTAACTTCATCATACTTTATATCTGCTATAGGTATTATTGGATACAAATCTTTTAATGTATTTTCAAAGTTTTCCAACTCTATAGTTTCATTAATATTATTTGAAACATACTTATCTATAACTTCACTAATCATTTTTTCTACGAGAGGATATAAATTATCTCCATTTAATACTTTGTTTCTCTCTTCATATATTACTTCTCTTTGCTCATTATTTATATCGTCATATTTAAGCAACTGCTCTCTTATGCTGTAGTTAGTATCTTCTATTCTCTTTTGTGCTCTCTCTATAGCATTGCTAAGCATTTTATGCTCTATAGGTTGCCCATCTTCTACACCAATTGAGTTAAATAAATTTATCAAATTTTCAGAACCAAAAAGTCTCATCAAATCGTCTTCAAGCGATATATAAAACCTTGATTCACCTGGATCTCCTTGTCTTCCACTTCTACCTCTTAACTGATTATCAATTCTCCTTGCCTCATGTCTTTCGGTTCCTATAATTTTTAGTCCCCCCAATTCTCTCGCTTCTTCAGTTAATTTTATATCAGTTCCTCTACCAGCCATATTAGTTGCTATTGTAACCATACCCTTTTGACCTGCATCTTTTACTATCTCAGCTTCTCTTTCATGTTGTTTTGCATTCAATACATTATGAGGTATGCCATTTTTCTTTAATACACTTGATAGCATTTCAGATGTATCTATATTTATTGTTCCAACTAATACTGGTTGACCTTTTTTATAACAACTAATTATGTCTTGAACTACAGCATTATATTTTTCTCTTTTTGTTTTATATACAAGGTCGTTTCTGTCAATTCTCTTTACAGGAACATTTGTTGGAATTACTATTACATCCATTCCATAAATATTTCTAAATTCTTTTTCTTCTGTCTGTGCAGTTCCTGTCATACCAGCTTTTATTCTATATTTATTAAAGAAGTTTTGAAAAGTTATGGTAGCAAGAGTTTTTGACTCTCTTCTTATGTTTACATGTTCTTTCGCTTCTATAGCCTGATGCAATCCATCACTATATCTTCTCCCTGGCATAAGCCTTCCTGTAAATTCATCTACTATTATTACTTCATTATCTTTTACTATATAATCCTTATCTTTATGCATTAAATTATGTGCTCTAAGTGCCAATATTACATTGTGTTGTATGTCTATATTATCTGGACTTGACAAGTTGTCTATATTAAAAAATTGTTCTACTTTTTTTACACCTTGCTCAGTCAATGAAATATTTTTCTCTTTTTCATTAACTATATAATCCCCATCTTCTTCATTTGCCTCTCCCATTATTATGTCAATCTTACTAAGCTCTGGGACAAAAGTTCCCCTTATCAATTGTTTTGACAATATATCTGATGCTTCATATAATTTAGTTGATTTATCAGATTGCCCCGATATGATAAGAGGAGTTCTCGCTTCATCAATCAAAACAGAATCAACTTCATCTATAATGCAATAATTAAGCCCCCTCAACACTTGTTGGTTCTTATATATTGCCATATTATCTCTTAAATAATCAAATCCTAATTCATTATTTGTAACATATGTAATATCTGAATTATATGCAGCTTGTCTTTCTTCTGGTGTCATACTATTCAAAACCACACTACAACTTTGACCTAAAAACCTATGTATTTCACCCATCCACTCACAGTCTCTTTTTGCCAAATACTCATTCACAGTAACTATGTGAACACCTTTTCCAGTTAAAGACATCAAATATGCTGGACAAGTAGAGACAAGAGTCTTACCTTCTCCAGTTTTCATTTCAGCGATTCTTCCGTGATACAATATCGTTCCACCTATCAGTTGAACTTTATAATGCTCAAGCCCTATAACTCTCCTGCTCGCCTCTCTTACTGTAGCAAATGCTTCTGGAAGTATACTGTCAAGAGTTTCACCTCTTTCAATTCTGTTTTTAAATTCTACAGTTTTATTTTTTAACTCGGCATCAGTTAGTTTTATATACTCATCTC
The DNA here is from genome assembly GCA_946406305.1 of uncultured Lachnospiraceae bacterium. Taxonomy (GTDB): domain Bacteria; phylum Bacillota; class Clostridia; order Lachnospirales; family Lachnospiraceae; genus UBA3633. Next base: position 7,471 of record CAMJKC010000019.1, on the reverse strand, counting down.
TATAAGATAATGTCTTTTCTACTAAAGGCATTATTAATTTAATTTCTCTTTCTGAGTGAGTTCCAAAAATTTTTTCTATTATTTTCATATATTATTACTTATTTGAATCCAAATAATCCTTTTTAAATTTTTCAATTCCAATAGTCGTAAGTGGATGGTCCACAAGTTGCATAAGAACTTTATATGGTATGGTAGCAATGTCCGCTCCAACTTTAGCACAGTCAAGAACATGAAGTGGGTTTCTAATTGAAGCACATATTATTTCTGTTTCAAATCCATAGTTGTTAAAAATCAAATTTATATCTTCAATTAAGTCCATCCCATATGTAGATATGTCATCAAGTCTTCCCAAAAAAGGAGATACATATGTGGCACCTGCTTTTGCTGCAAGTAGTGCTTGATTTGCATTAAATATTAAAGTCACATTTGTCTTTATCCCTTTCTTAGATAATTCACTTACTGCTTTTAATCCCTCTTTAGTCATAGGAATTTTTACTACCATATTTTTATGTATTTTACTTATTTCAATTGCTTCTTTTATTATGTCATCACACTCTGTTGTAGTAGCTTTTACTTCACCACTAATAGGTCCATCAACAATTTCTACTATTTCTTTTATTACATCTTCAAATTTTCTTCCAGATTTTGCAATAAGGCTTGGATTGGTTGTGACTCCATCTATTATCCCAAGAGAAGCCGCATCTCTTATTTCCTTAACCTCTGCTGTGTCAATAAAAATTTTCATATATACCCTCCTTATTTATTTCCTAAGACATTTCTTATGGTTACAGGATCTCGATAGTTCCACGAGCTTATTCTTATACCTGTCCTTGAACTTGCAGCATGAACTATTTGATTATTTCCTATATATATGCCGACGTGGTCTATTACATTATTACTATTTGAATAAAATACTAAATCTCCTACTTTCTTATTTGCACTTTTAACTGCAACTCCTTGTGTTGCTTGATCTTTTGATACTCTTGGAAGTTTTACCCCAAAGTTCTTATATACTTGCTGAACAAAACCAGAGCAATCTACTCCTGTTGACAAAGAATTTCCTCCCCATACATATTTACCACCTATATATTTTACTGCAAATTCTTTTATTTTGTTTCTAAGTGAAGTTGATGTTTTTCCTGTCGTTGATACTGGAGTATATTGTATTGCTTGCTCAAGCGCATATCTAACTTCAACATAATTTTTACTCGTAGAAATGTAACCCTTGTTTGTTCCATTTTTGCTATCACCACCATCTATTTCTATTTCTACCCATCCATCAAGTTGTTCCGTAACTATATATGTTTCTTCTTTTGTAACTCTTGTCCATTGTTTATAATTAGTCCCCGGACCTGTTCTAACTTTTAATGCTGCTATTTTTATGATTGCCCTCAAATCTGCATACTCAATTGCCAATGTTTCAGCTTTTTTACCTGTAGATAAATACTGTTTTGACACATAACCTGTAACTAAACCAGATTTAATTTTATAATAGCCTCCACTTTCTCCAAGTATTTCACAACCTGCCTTACCAGGAAGCTTTCCTATTATTTGACCATTCGCTTTTGCTGTTTTTCTAACATTCACATAGTCTTTTGCAGTTGAAACACCAATGTTATTATAATAATTGACAACATCATTTTTTAAATTTTGAGTCCGAGCCTCATTTAAACAAAGTTGTATAGATACATAACTTGGATTTGCATTTAAATATGCATAAGAAACTTTATCTTCATCTTCCCTTTCTATTTTTACCCACTCTTCAGTTCTATCAATAATTATATATCTTTCGCCTTTTGAAGTAGTCCCTATCTCTGTATTAGTATCTATTACAGGTTCTGACCTCATTCTTAATTTATCTACTAATACTATTGCTCTTAAAGCTATACTCTCTTTAGCTATTTTTATAGCCTCATCGCCTGTTACCAAATAAGAATTTGATACATATCCAGTCATTCCACCCGATTTAACTTTTGCATAAGTTTTATTTGTAGTTGAATAGAATTCTAAAATATCACAAGCAGCACCATCATTCATAAGCCCTATTATGCTTCTCGTATTTTTTTCATTTGGCTCACTTCTGAAATTTATATACCCATCACACTTCACTATTCCTAAATTTTCATATGATTTTATAACATCTACAACATTTTTATTATCTAACTTATTTACATAACTATCAACCATATTTAAATAGTATTCGTCATCGTGAACAACTTTATCACTTTTTTTACTATCACCTTTTACAGTTTTGTTTTCAAATCTTGCAAAAACAAAATTTAATAAAAATATTGCAACTATAACAAATACAAAAATAAACATAAAATTTTTAAAGAATTGATTATTGCCATTTTTCTTTTTCAATTTAATTCTTGAATGTCTATTTCTATACTCACTAAAATCTATTTTATTGTCCATATAATCAAATTTTGACATTTTTATACTCTTTTATCACCTATGTAAAAAATAGCTAATGTTCCTATCCCTGTGTGCGATCCTATTACAGTTCCTATATCAAATATATTATTACAATTCGCTTTTTTATATACATTTTTCAAATCATTTACCATATCGTTTACTAAATCTATACAATTTGAATTTGATATATATATGTCATCACTATAATTTTCTCCATCTTTTATATTCTTTTTAAATAAATCAAGTATCACATTTTTTGCATTTGCAAAACCTCTCGCTTTTGATATTATCTCAAGTTTTCCATCAGCATTTACATGCATTACTGGAATTATTTTCATAAAAGTTCCTATAGTAAAACCCACTTTTGATATTCTTCCACCCTTTAAATACTGTGACAAATCTGAAGAACAAAATATGTGATTTACATTATTTCTTAACTCCATTATTTCATTATAACACTTTTCTATATCTAACCCATCTTGTTTTAATTTATTTGCTTTTGTAACTAATAACCCGTATCCACTTGAAGCACAAAGTGAATCTACTACCATTACTTTATTCTTATATTCAGACGATATCATATCTTTCGCAATAACTGCACTATTGTATGCACCAGATATTCCAGATGAAAGTTCTATGTGTAGTATGTCTTTATTTTGTTTTAAAATAGGTTCCCACAAACTTATGTATTCTTCAGGAGATGGTTGAGATGTTTTTACATTATGAGTTTTTATGATATCAAAAAACTCATTTTTACTTATATCTTTATAAAAATTGTCAAAATGTTTTACATCATCAATATAATAACAAAATCTTACAAAAGGATTATTGTTTTTATTTAAAATCTCTTCTGTTAAATCACAAGTTGTTGAACATGATATAATATAATCTCCCATAAATACCTCCACATTATTAATTTTTTTGTATATCTGCTCCAAGAGCTAACAATTTATTTTCAAAGTCTTCATACCCTCTTTCTATATACTCTATATTAACAAGTTTTGAATCTCCTTTTGCAGCAAGGGCTGATAAAACAAGTGCTGCACCAGCTCTTAAATCACTAACTGTAAGTTCTGCTCCATATAATTCATCTACTCCACTTATGTTTAAAGTATTTGTGCTAATTTCTATTTCTGCCCCCATCTTTTTTATCTCATTTACATATTTAAACCTATTTTCAAATATGGATTCAACTATTACACTATCTCCTTTTGCAAGTGCTAATGTGCAAGCTATTTGTGGCTGTAAATCTGTTGGAAAACCAGGATATGGCATTGTCTTTATACTCGTTGCTAATTGTTTATTTGCCCCTATAACTCTAACTGCTTCATCATATGTTATAACTGTATTACCCATATCAAGTAATTTTGCAGTAATTGACTCTAAATGCTTTGGAATTACATTTTTTACTATTATATCACCTGCTGTTATTGCAGACAAAATCATATATGTCCCTGCTTCAATTTGATCTGATATAACCGAATAATTAGTACCGTGTAAACTCTTTACACCCTTTATCCTTATTGTATCGGTTCCAGCCCCTTTTATATTTGCCCCCATTGAATTTAAGAAGTTTGCAACATCAACTACATGTGGTTCCTTTGCTACATTTTCTATTATTGTAGAACCTTGACTAAGGCAAGCAGCAAGCATAATATTTATTGTAGCACCAACTGAAACTATATCTAAATATATACTATTTCCTACCAAATTTTCTGCATTTGCTATAATATAACCATTTTCCACAAAAGCATTTGCATTTAGTGCATTAAATCCCTTTAAGTGTAAATCAATCGGTCTTGCACCTATATTACAGCCACCAGGCATAATTACCTTTGCAGATTTATATTTAGATAAAAGAGCTCCAACAAAATAATAACTACCTCTTATGCTCCCCATTTCTTTATTATCTAAAAAGGTAGTATTTATATTTTTTGCATTAATTACAATAGTATTACGATCTACTCTATTTACAGAAGCCCCTAAGGACTTAATAGCATCAATCATAATATTAACATCTCTGACATCTGGTATGTTTTCAATAGTTACATCTTCATCACACAAAAGACTTGCAGCCAAAATGCCTAAAGTAGCATTTTTAGCTCCAGAGATTTTTACTTCTCCACTAAGTTTTTTTCCACCTTTTATAAAATAATTATCCATATATTAAATCGTTATATTATACCATATTTTTATAAATAATTGTTATAATATTGTTAAATATTTACAAAATTCTTCTAAATTCGCATCCACAATAATTTTGCCTATAAATATTGTATTTTTTGCATATTTCTATACTTCTTAAATACCCGCCATTTTTCTTAAAATCATTTGGTAAATAATTTATACTACCACTTTCAGCGATTTTTTCTCCAATTTTATTTAATAACTCTGCATTTTTATGTGGAGAAATAGAAAATGAAGAAAAAAAATAATTTTTATAATTTGTCATTGAGTTGTCTTTTATATATTCTTCTGCAACTTGATAAGTTTTTTTTAGTCTTAAGTCAAAACACAGACTACACCTATATCCACCTTCTTCATTATCTTCATAACCTTTTACAGCTCTTAAAAAATCACTTCTTAAATATTCATCATATATTATTTTTATATCATAACCAAATATTTTTATAAGCCTTTTTAATTCATCATATCTTTTCGTCATTTCTTCTTCTTTATCAATGTTTGGGTTATAAAACACAACAAATATGTTAAAATAATTATATAATAACTCAAACACATAAGAACTACATGGCGCACAACACACATGTAAAAATAAATTTGGCTTATTGTTTAAATCAATATCGTCTAAAATTTTTTGCATCTCATAGTCATAATTCATACTAACTCCAAAAAACTTTTACAGTAACAAAAAAGAAAACTATGGCAATTATAAATTTTATTGAATTTAATACATATGAAATTTTAAACTTATATTTATATTTTATATTTTCACTAAAATAATTAAACCTAAGCCCCGATAAAAATAAACTGATATAAAAAAATATCATAGCTAAAAAAATCATAGGCATTATGCCTTTATTCTCAACTATATTGATTGATAAAACTATAGTCATTATTCCAATCAATACACTCATCAACATATAAATAAAAATAAATATTCTTTGAAACTTGTTTCTATTCACTTAAACTCCTTTGTCTCTTGTTTTCAAAGCATATAACAGAAGTTGCAATAGCTACATTGAGTGATTCTATATTACCTGACATCGGTATATATATTTTTTTTCTCACTATAGACTTTATATCTTCTCTTATACCATTTGCCTCGTTGCCAAATATAAATACTGATTTTTTTGAAAACTTTTCATTATAGTATATTGTTTTACTTTCTAATTCTGTTGAGTATATGGTAAAGCCATTTTCTATAAATTTATTTAAAATTAAATTTATATCTTTAATTTCACAAAAATTCATTCTAAAATATGAACCCATACTTGACCTTATAACTTTTGGAGAAGTTATATCAACACAGTCATTTGTCAAAAGTATACAGTCAACTCCACTTGCTTCTGCTGACCTGATAATTGTTCCCATATTTCCTGGGTCTCTAACCGAATCTAAAAACAAAATAAAATTGAAATTAAAAACTTCATCAATTTTTAAATATTTTTTTGTTTCTGCTATCGCTATAACACCTTGAGAATTATCTGTAGATTTCAATTTTTGATATACTTTTTCATTTACAATATATATGCTTTCATATCCATTTATATCAAATTCAGTATTCTCTTTTATAAAAACTTTTGATATGTGCTTTTTATCTGTATCTAAAATCAAGTTTTTCCCTTCTAAAAAACATAAATTGTTTTCCAGCCTATATTTTGAATTATCTCTAACCTTAATTGCTTTTTTTATATTTTCATTGTCTAAAGACATTATTTTATCTATATTTTTTTCCATATCTCTAAATCTGATACTGTTACATATCCAATATTTTTATCTAAATTTGGGATTCCAATTGATGGAGAATCAGCAGATGCATTTCTTTTATATTGTGCTTTATAGAATCTATCAAAAAAAGTTTTGATAGTATTTTTAATATACTCACTGTCATAATTAGTATTTCTAAAAGCATATAATGACAAATCATATATTTTTTCAATAGAAAATTTATATTTTAAATAATAAAATAAAAAGAAATCATGTAATATATAATCTCCTATTATTTCTTCAGTCTTTTGTGTTACATTTTCATCTTTTATAGGAAGCAACTCTGGGCTTATAGGAGTTTCTAATATTGATTTCAAAACATTACTAAAATTATCATTTTCTATTTTATAACTTTCAACAAACGAATTTATAACATACCTTATCAATGTCTTAGGAACTGAAGATATTAAATTATACATACTCATCTGGTCCCCATTATATGTAGAAAAACCAAGGGCTTCCTCACTCATATCACTAGTTCCCACTACAATTCCATCTTCATCATTTGCAATATCCATAAGTATTTGTGTTCTTTCTCTCGCCTGTGCATTTTCATAAGTTGAATTTTCATTTGATACATTATGTTGTATATCCCTAAAGTGCATTTCTACAGACTCTGTGATATCTATAATTTTTAATTTTATCTCTAAAATATCACACAACATTTTTACATTTGACAAACTTTTTTTTGATGTTCCAAATCCAGGCATTGTCACAGCCACAATATTTACATCAAAGTTTTTAAGCATACTTCTTGTCTTATTACATATCAATAATGCAAAAGTTGAATCTAAACCGCCACTTAAACCTATTACCATATTTTTTGCATGAGTAACATTTATTCTTTTCATAAGTGCAACAGCAAGCATATTTATAATTCTGTTAGAATATTCAAAATTATCTCTTCCATTATGTATATAAGGAGTTTTGCTCACTTCTCTATATATATTACTCATATGTTCATATTTTGCATTATAAAAAGACACATCAATATTCTTTATATTTCTAATTCGCTTCTCTTCTTTTTTTTCTTGATTGAGTAATATATCTACATCAATGTCTGTTATTATGCTGTTTTTTGATAAATTGTCATTTTTATTTA
>CAMJKC010000018.1 GCA_946406305.1 uncultured Lachnospiraceae bacterium | reverse complement strand
AAATATTTTCGTAGGAAAAAATATGCAAGACATAAATGAAAAAATGAACAAATTGGGAAGTGAGAGATCTGCGATAAGAGAACTTTTTGAAAAGGGAAAAGAACTAAAAAAAACCTATGGAGAAAAGAAAGTTTTTGATTTTTCAATAGGAAATCCTGTTTCAAGCCCTCCAAAAGAAGTTAAAGAAGTTTTAATTGATTTAATAACAAATAAAAATCCTATAGAACTACATGGATATACATCGGCACAAGGAGATATTTTTGTCCGTAGAAGCATAAGTGAATACTTGAATGAAAAATATTCAGCAGAAACTAATGAAGAATATATATATATGACAAGTGGAGCAGCAGCAGGGATAGCAATAGCATTAAAAGCATTAGTAAATGTCGGAGATGAAGTAATAGTATTTTCTCCTTACTTTCCAGAATATAAAGTATTCATAGAAAATGCAGGAGGAGTTGTCATTACAGTAAAACCTGATGAAAAAAAATTCTTTCCTAATTTTTATGACTTAAAAGAAAAAATTACAAAAAATACCAAACTCTTAATAATAAACTCTCCAAATAACCCTACAGGAGTTTTTTATGACGAAGAGGTTGTAAAAAAAATAACAGAAATTTTATCTGAAAAAGAAAAAGAGTATGATAAAAATATTTTTTTACTGTCTGATGAACCGTACAGAGAACTTTTATATGTTGATAAGAAATATCCTTTCGTCACAAATTATTATAAAAACAGCATAGTTACATATTCATTTTCAAAGTCGTTATCACTTCCAGGAGAGAGGATAGGATATATACTTGTAAATGAAAGTTGTAATAATGCAAAAAAAATATTTGAAAGTATATGTGGTGCAGGAAGGAGCATGGGGTTCGTGTGTGCGACAACTTTGTTTCAACATATGATTCCAAAAATTTTGGGCCTTACTTCTGACTTTAGTGTTTATAAGAAAAATAGGCAATTTTTATTAGAAAAATTAGAGAGTATAGGTTATGAAATAGTAAATTCTGATGGAGCATTTTACTTATTTATAAAAACGCCGATAGAAGAAAAAGAATTTTCAAAAAGAGCCTTACAGCATAATTTACTATTAGTTCCGAGTGAATCTTTTGGAATAAAAGGATATGTAAGACTTGCATATTGTGTAGATTACGAAACAGTAGTAAATTCAATAAAAAGTTTTAAAAGTTTATATGAGGAGTGTGTAAAAGATGGAAATAAATAGTATAAGAGAAAAAATAGATGAAATTGATAAAGATTTGGCAAAACTATTTGAAGAGAGAATGCAGTTGTCAAGAGATGTTGCTAACTATAAAAAAGAAAAACTTTTGCCGATAGTAGATAAAAAAAGAGAAGATGAAATAGTAAAAAAGAATTGTGACTATATAAAAGAAAAAGACATAAAACAGTATTATATAAACTTTATGGAAGATGTTATGAAAATTTCAAAAAATTTTCAAGAGAAAATAATGTCTGGAATAAAAGTTGCATACTGTGGAGCAGAAGGAGCATATGCATATATAGCAGCAACAAAAATGTACAAAGATGCTAAATATATAAATAAAAATAGTTTTCAAAGTGCATATAATGCAGTAGTTTCTGGAGAGTGTGACGCTTGTGTTCTCCCTATAGAAAATTCTTTTGCAGGAGATGTAGGAGAAGTAATGGACCTTATGTTCTCTAAAGATTTATATGTGAATAAAATATTTGACCTTGACATAACACACAATCTTCTTGTAAAAAAGGGGACAAAATTAGAGAATGTTAAAAAAATTTCTTCACACCCTCAAGCGATTGCACAGTGTTCAGAGTTTATAGAAAAAAATAATTTTGAGGTCATAGAAGATGTAAATACAGCTCTTGCGGCGAAGAAGTTGAAAGAAGGCAATAGTAATGATATGGCAGTGATAGCGAGCAAAGAAACAGCAAGTATATATGATTTGGAAGTCTTGAAAGAAAACATAAACAATGTAAGCCTAAACACTACGAGATTTGCAAGTTTTGAGAGAGTTATAAATGAATATGAAGATTATGATGCATCACAAAAAAATTTTATAATAGTTTTTACAGTAAAAAATGAAGCAGGGGCACTTGCAAAATGTCTTGATATTATAGGGGCAAACGGGTTTAATATGAGAAATTTAAGAAGTAGACCTATGAAGAGCCTTATATGGAGATATTTTTTCTTTTGTGAAATAGAAGGAGATATAAATAGCAAAGAAGCAAAAGATATGTTTACAGCATTGAAGGTTTTTTGTGATAGATTAAAAATAGTGGGAGCATATATAAGTTAATATGAAATACAATATTAGAAAAAAATTTGAAAAGTATGATATAAAAATAATAAAAAGAGGGTTAAAAAGAACTTCAGAAATATTTAATTTGAAGAGAAAAATACTTATAGTAACCGATGAGAATATACCAGAAAGGTATATAAAAGAAGTGGCAGACCAAACAAAAGAAAGCCTTGTGTATAAAATTGAACCAGGAGAAAAAAGTAAAAGCATAGAAGTATATAAAGACATAATGAATTTCATGATAGAAAATGACTTTACAAGAAGTGATGCAGTTGTTGCTATAGGAGGAGGGGTGGTAGGTGACTTAAGTGGATTTGTCGCAAGTACTTATATGAGAGGTATTGATTTTTATAATATACCGACGAGCCTACTCGCACAAGTTGACTCGTCAATAGGTGGCAAAACAGCAATTGATTTTCATGGGATAAAAAATATAATAGGAAGCTTTTACCAACCAAAAGGTGTTCTCATAGATGTATCTGTATTAAAAACCTTACCGGAAAGAGAAATAAATAATGGAATAGCAGAAATAATAAAAATAGCAGCCACACAGTCAAAAGATCTTTTTTCTTTATTAGAAAATGAGGAAAGGACAAAAAGAACAATAATGCCTATAATACTTGAAGCTGTAAAATTAAAAAAAATAATTGCAGAACAAGATGAAAAAGAAAGTGGTCTTAGGAGGGTGTTAAATTTTGGGCATACAATAGGACATGCGATAGAAGAAAGTTGTGAAGGAAAACTTCTACATGGAGAATGTGTTGCCTTAGGGATGCTATATTTTTCTTCAAAAGAAGCAAGAGAAAAAATAATAAATTTATTAAAAAAATATGATTTACCATGTAGTTATGAAATAAATAAAGAAAAAATTTTGGAATTGATAGCACATGATAAAAAAAAATACGGTGAAAGAATTAATGTAATATATGTAGAAGAAATAGGGAGCTATATTGAAAAATCTTTGACTATTAACGAAATAAGAGAAATTATAGAAAAAGGCAATTAGTGGAGAATATATGGGAAATAGTATAGGAAAAAAAATAGTATTAACTGTTTTTGGTGAAAGTCATGGGAGTGGCATAGGTTTTTGTATAGACAATATCCCAGCGGGGATAAAAATAAATTATGAAGAAATAGAGAAAGAGTTAAGTGAAAGGAGACCAAAAGGAATAGGAGAGACAGGAAGAGTAGAAAGTGACGATTATGAAATAATATCAGGCGTTTTTAATGGATACACAACAGGGGCACCACTTTTAGTAATAATAAAAAATAAAAATATAAAATCAAGTGACTATGACAAGAACAAACCAAGACCTTCGCATGCAGATTATGTAGCATATATGAAATATAAAGGATATAACGATTATAGAGGAGGTGGACATTTTTCAGGAAGACTTACAGCGAGCATAGTTTTTGCAGGTGCGATTTTTGGTGACGAATTAAAGAAGAGAAAAATAGAAATATCATCGCATATAAAAAAAATAGGCAGTGTAGAAGATAGGGATTATGATTTTAATAATATGGAAAAAGATTTTTTTTCTTTACAAAATAAAAAATATAAAGTGATAGATGATATTGAAGAAAAAGTGGAAAAAGAAATTGAAAAAGTGTCAAAAGAAGGAGACTCAATAGGAGGAATTATACAGACAGCTGTGTTAAATATGCCTATTGGTGCAGGAGAGCCGATGTTTGATTCTGTAGAATCAGAGTTATCAAGAGGTATTTTTTCTATAGGGGCAACAAAAGGAATAGAGTTTGGGCTTGGTTTTTTATTTGCAGATAAAAAGGGTAGTGAAGTAAATGATGAAATGTATATGGATGGAGATATAGTAAAAACATATACAAACTATAATGGTGGGATAAATGGAGGAATAAGTAATGGGATGCCAATAGTGTTTAATGTAGCAGTAAAGCCGACTCCATCAATCTATAAAGAACAAAAGACTATAAATATAGAGAAAATGGCTAACGACACTTTAGTTATAGAGGGCAGACATGACCCATGTATAGTGAGAAGAATATGTCCAGTCATAAAAAATATGACAAGATTTATAATAGCAGATATTTTAATGCAAAGTAGGTTATGGTAGATATGGATAAATTTGGATTAGTTGGATATCCTTTAAAACATAGTTTTTCAAAAGAATTACATAAATATTTTGGAGATTATGAATATAACATTTTTGAATTAGATGAAAAAAAACTTGAAGAATTTTTTTTGAAAAAAGAGTTTAAGGGTGTGAATGTAACAATACCTTATAAGAAAAAAGTTTTTAACTATGTTGATATAATAGATGAAAAGGCAAAAAAGATTGGTGCTATAAACACAGTTGTAAATGTAGATAATAAACTGTATGGATACAATACGGACTATTTGGGTTTTTATGCAATGTTAAAAAAATATTGTATTGAAGTAAAAGGAAAAAATGTTTTAATACTTGGAGATGGAGGGACAAGTAGGACGGTAGAGTATGTAATAAAAGAAATGGAACCAAAAGAAGTATATTTTTTGAGCAGAAAAAATGAAGAGAGGAAAAATTTTTTTACTTACGAAAATGTGTATGAAAAAAAAGACATAAATGTAATAATAAATACAACTCCAGTGGGGATGTATAATTATGAAGAAGAGAATATAAATATAGAGAGTTTTGACTTGGAAGCAGTTGTTGATGTTATATATAATCCATTAAAGACAAAAATGATAGTAAAGGCGGAAAATAAAAATTTAAAAACAGCAACAGGTCTATATATGCTTGTAGCTCAAGGGTTTTTCGCAAGTGAATTATTTTTAAGAAATAAAGTGGATTACGAATTTGAAAAAATTAAAGAAAAAATTGACAATATATACAATAAAATTTTATCACAAAAATTAAATATAGTACTAATAGGGATGCCAACTTGTGGAAAGAGCACAATAGGAAAATTTTTGAGTGAAGATATAGATAGAGAATTTATAGACACGGATAGCATTATAGAAGAAAAAGAAAAAATGAAAACTGGCGACTATATAAATAAATATGGCGAAAATGAATTTAGAAATTTGGAAGAAAAGGTAATAAGAGAAGTATCAGAAAAAAAAGGTGTAATTATATCAACAGGTGGAGGAGTTATTTTAAGAGAGGAAAATGTCATAAATTTAAAAAAGAATGGCTATTTATTTTTTATAAATAAGAGTATAGAAAAGTTAGAAGCCTCTCCTGACAGACCACTCACAAAAACTATTGATAAATTAAAACAGATATATGAAGAGAGGTTACCTATATATAAAAAAAGTGCTAATTATATAATAGATGGAAATAAGGAAATTAAAGACATTGCTAATAGCATAAAAAAAATATTAAATGAAGATTTTGGTTGGAATATATAATGAAAGTTAAAATTTTAAAGTCAACACTAAATGGGAAAGTAAAAATTCCATCAAGTAAGAGTTATGCACATAGATACATAATAGCTCTTAGTTTGGCAGAAGGAAAATCAATTATAAAAAATGTAAATATGTGTGACGATATAGAGGCGACACTTAATTGCATAAATAACTTTAACAAAAATTATGAAATAAAAAATGAAGAAATAATGTTATTTGACTCTATGAATAAAGAGGAAGCAATATACAACTGTAACGAATCAGGTTCTACATTGAGATTTTTGATTCCTGTAGCACTATTGAAAAATGGAAAAGCAACTTTTATAGGAAAAGAAAGGCTCATAGAAAGAGGAATAGATATATATGAAGAAATTTTAAAAGAGGCAACTTTTAAAAAATTTGAAAAAGAGATAGTAGTAGAAGGGAAAATAGAAAGTGGAATATATGAAATAGATGGAAGCAAAAGTTCACAATATGTAACAGGGCTTTTATTCACTTTGCCACTTTTAAAAGGTGACAGCGAGATAAAAATAAAAAATAAACTTGAAAGTAAAAATTATATACTAATGACCATAGAGGTGTTAAAAAAATGTGGCATTGATGCAGATATTTTTTATGATAATGAAGATATAAAAAAAATATATATAAAAGGAAATCAAAACTATAAAGCAGAGGATATAGAAGTAGAAGGTGATATTTCAAATGCAGCATTTGTAGAGGCATTTAATTATTTTGGAAGTAGTATAAAGTTAGAAGGAATAAATGAAAATTCAATACAAGGAGATATTGTATATAAAAAATATTTTAAATTACTTAGTGAAAATTATTCTACAGTTGATATAAGAGACAGCATAGATTTAGGGCCTGTGATAATGGCATTTGCAAGTTTAAATAAAGGGGCACATATAACAGGGACAAAGAGATTAAAGCTTAAAGAGAGCGATAGAGGAGAAGTGATGAAGCTTGAGCTTCAAAAATTTGGGGTAGATGTAAAAATTGATGACAATGATATATATATAGATAATAAAAATATTAAAGAGCCGAAAGAAGAATTAGATGGGCATAATGACCATAGAATTGTTATGGCACTTAGTCTATTTGCAAGTAAGTATAATATAGTCATAAATGGAGCAGAAGCTGTGAGTAAGAGTTATCCAACATATTTTAGCGATTTGGAAAAAACAGGATTAAAAGTTATAAAATAACTATTTTTGTGGGAGATAAGGATGAAAAAAATATTGATAGTTGGTCTTGGGCTAATAGGTGGAAGTATAGCAAAAGGGCTTACAAAAAAAGGATATGAAATATATGCTTTAGATAAGAATGTAGATACTATAAAATATGCAAAAAAAAACAAAATAATAGTTGATGGCTTTACAGATAATATAGAGTATATAAAAAATTTTGACAGGATAATTTTTTCTTTATATCCGAAAACCTTTGTAGATTATATAAAAAAGAACAATAAATTTATAAAAGAAGGAGCAATAGTAACAGATGTAACAGGTGTAAAAACTAAAATAGTGAAAGAAATACAAAACTTGTTGAAAAGTAAAGCAGAATTTATTCCTATGCACCCTATGGCTGGAAAAGAAAAATATGGTATAAAAAATGCAGATGAAAAAATATTTGAAAATGCGAATTGTATAATTACACCTACAAGAAAAAATACAAAAAAAGGAATTGATTTTGCAAAAAAAATAGCAAGAGATTTGAATTTTAGAAAAGTCTCTATGCTCTCAATAGAAAAACACGACGAGATGATTGCTTTTCTATCGCAACTTACACATTGTATAGCAGTAGCACTTATGGTATGTAATAAATCTGATAAATTAGTTGACTACACAGGAGATTCTTTTAGGGACTTGACGAGAATCGCTAATATAAATGAAGATATGTGGACCGAACTTTTTTTGATGAATAAAAAATATTTAATAAAAGAGATGAATGAATTTATAGAATCTTTTGAAAAATTAAAGAAGTCAATAGAAAAAGAAGATACAAAAGAAATGAAAAAACTTATGAGAATATCAACAAAAAGAAGAAAGAAGTTTGATAAGGAGTGAAGCTTATGAATATGAATTTAAAAAGGCAGTTGCCAACACCAGCAGAAGTAAAAAAAATGTATCCCATAACAAAAGAGATGGAAGAGATAAAAAAAGAAAGAGACATAGAGATACAAAAAATATTTAAAGGAGAATCTAATAAATTTATTTTGATAATAGGTCCTTGTTCGGCAGACAGGGAAGATTCAGTCATTGATTACATTAAGAGACTTAGAAAAGTCCAAGATGACAAATTGATAAAAGAAGAAATAATGATAATCCCGAGGATATATACGAACAAACCGAGAACCACAGGAGAAGGGTATAAAGGGATGCTCCATCAACCAAATCCATTATCTGACCCTGATATGTTAAAAGGAATTATTGCCATAAGAAAGATGCACATGAGAGCTCTTTTGGAAACAGGATTTTCTTGTGCAGATGAAATGTTATATCCAGAGAATCATAGTTTTTTGTCGGATCTTTTGTCATATGTTGCAGTAGGAGCAAGGTCGGTAGAAAATCAGCAGCATAGGTTAGTAGCAAGTGGAGTTGGCATACCTGTAGGAATGAAAAATCCAACTTCTGGTGATTTATCAGTTATGTTAAATGCGATAAAGGCAGCAGAGAAAAAACATACATTTATATATAGGGGATATGAAACGGACACACCAGGAAACGAGTATGCCCATGCAATACTTAGGGGATATGTAAATCACCATGGTGAATCGCATCCCAATTATCATTATGAAGATTTGATTTTACTTAAAAATATGTATGATAATGATTCTTTTTTAAACCCAGCAGTTATTATAGATACAAATCATTCAAACAGTGGAAAAAAATATGAAGAGCAAATAAGAATTTCAAAAGAAGTATTACATTCATGTTCTTATAATGAAGGAATTTATAAATTGATAAAAGGCCTAATGATAGAATCTTATATAGAAGACGGCTGTCAAAAGGCAGAAGAAAATATATATGGAAAATCTATAACAGACCCTTGTCTTGGATGGGAGAAAACAGAAAAGCTAATATATGAAATAGCAGAGTATAGAGTTCAGATAAAAAATAAACATGAAAAGAAATAAAAAAGAAACAATACTAATTCTCATATTGGCAAGTGCTTTGCATTTGATGGTAGATTTATATTCTATATATACAGTTGGATATTTAGTAAAAAGTATAGAAGAGAAACTTATGTTCATAATGATATATAATCTACTTGCATTTTCATTGCAGTTACCTATAGGCCTAATAAGTGATAAGATAAATAAAAATTTTAAAATAACTTTTATAGGTTGCATTTTAATATTTTTATCCTATTGGTTAAAAGAAAAAACTTTATGTATATTTCCTGTAGGAATAGGAAATGCTATGTTTCACATAGGAATGGGACGAGAGATACTGATAAGAAGTGAAAAAAGAGCAAAAATGCCAGGAATTTTTGTATCAACAGGAGCAATAGGAGTATATTTAGGGCAACAATTATTAAGTGAAGAAAAAAATATAGATGTCTTATTTTTGATAATCATTTTATTATTATTTTTTATTATAAAAAAATGCACAGAGAGTATAGAAAATGAAAAAGAATTGAACATAAAAGGAAAGGCAATTTTTTGTGTTTTGCTATTTGCAATTTCAATTGGAATAAGAGCTTTTGTAGGTGGGTTAAGGGTAGAAAATAATTTTGAAAATAAATTATTTATAATGACAATGGCTATATTTTTAGGAAAGTTTTTAGGTGGCATATTATCAGATAAATTTGGAATGGAGACAATTACGGTTGTAAGTTTAATTATTTCGGCAATAAGTTTTTTGTTTTATAAAAATAATTATTTTTTAGTCTTAGGGCTTTTTTTATTTAATATGACTATGCCTATAACACTGACTATGATATCAAACATTTTGAATAATAATAAAGGTTTTGCATTTGGAATAACGACATTTATGCTATTTATAGGAAGTAGCTTTATGTATTTTAACAATTTGTATATGGGAATTTCAGTCGTTTTTCTTTTAATAATTCAAACAATTCTTATGGTATGTGGTTTTTATATTTATAAAAATATGTTATAATAGAGAAAAAAGGAGGAATATATGAAAGAAGTAATATTTATGTTTCTTATGGCATTTGGCTGGGCGGCACTATTCAATAAAAAGGGTGAAGAATGGTGGAAGGCACTTATCCCCATTTATAGCAGCTATGTAAAATTCAAATTATATTGGGATGTTAAATATTTTATTACTTCAATAATATTGATAGTTGCAGGATTCATTATGTATTTTATAGCAATAGCTATGCTTCAAATAAAAAATATTATTATAGTGTTTAGTGCTGTGATTATAGTTTTAGTAGTATTTATAATGGCTCTTATATGTATATATATAAGAATTGTATTTTTGCAAAAAGTGACAAAGGCACATAAAAAGTCATTATTGTTTTTAGTGGCATTATTCTTGTGTGAGCCAGTATTTATATGTGCTTTAGCATATGACAAGACAATAAAAAAATTTTTAGACAAAGTAAAATAAGAGGGAGAATCTTATGTATAAAATAGTTACGAAAAAATTTTTAAACAGCACAGTGGTTCAAATGGAAATAGAAGCACCACTTGTTGCAAAAAAAGCAAAGCCTGGTCAATTTATAATACTTAGAGTAGATGAAAGAGGAGAGAGAATACCTCTTACGGTGGCAGGAGTTAATGAAAAAGAAGGGCTTGTAAAAATAATATTTCAGGTAGTGGGAGCAACAACGGAAGTGCTTAAGCACAAAAATGAAGGAGATTTTTTGCAAGACTTTGTAGGACCTCTTGGAGTAGCTACACATACTGAAGGAAAAAAGAAAGTGTGTGTCATTGGAGGTGGAGTGGGTTGTGCTATCGCAATGCCAGTAGCAGAAGAGTTTCATAAAATAGGAGCAGAAGTTACAAGCATAATAGGTTTTAGAAATAAAGACTTGGTGATACTTGAAGATGAGTTTAAAGGATTTTCAGATGAGTTTATTATGATGACAGATGATGGCTCTTATGGTAGAGAAGGAAATGTAACCATTCCTTTAAAAGAAATGCTTGAAAAAGGAGTAAAGTTTGATGAGATAATAGCTATAGGGCCACTTATAATGATGAAGTTTGTAGTATTAACAGCAAAACCTTTTAATGTGCCAGTGACTGTGTCTATGAACCCAATAATGATAGATGGAACAGGGATGTGTGGTTGCTGCAGACTTACTTTAAATAGAAATGGAGAGAGAATTACAAAATTCGCTTGTGTTGATGGGCCAGATTTTAATGGATACGAAGTTGATTTTGATGAGGCAATGAGCAGGGGAAGAAGTTATATAGAATTTGAAAGACATGCACATGAAGAGGCATGTAATTTGTTTAAAAAAGCTTAGGAGGTTTTTATGGCTATAGTGCAGAAAAAAAATGAAATGCCAACACAGGATGCAAAAGAAAGAGCACATAATTTTAAGGAAGTCGCCATAGGATATGATGAGAAAATAGCGAACTTAGAAGCAGAGAGGTGCCTAAATTGCAAAAATAGACCTTGTGTAGAAGGGTGTCCAGTTAATATAAACATACCTGAATTTATACAAAAAGTAAAAGAAAAAAAATATGAAGAGGCATATAATATTATCACAGAATCTTCTTCACTTCCTGCAGTATGTGGAAGAGTTTGTCCACAAGAATCACAATGCGAAAGCAAATGCACATTAGGAATTAAATTTGAGCCTGTAGGAATTGGAAGGCTGGAAAGATTTGTAGCAGACTATCACAATAATAATTATAAAGAAAAAGTAAAAGAACCAATAAAAAATGGACATAAGGTTGCTATAGTAGGAAGTGGACCATCAGGCTTAACTTGTGCAGGTGATTTGGCAAAAAAAGGATATGAGGTAACGATATACGAGGCACTTCATACAGCAGGGGGTGTATTGGTTTATGGAATACCAGAATTTAGATTGCCTAAAAAAATTGTAGCAAAAGAAGTAGATACTTTAAAAGAATTAGGAGTTAAAATAGAAACTAATGTAGTTATAGGAAAGACATTGACGATAGATGAACTTTTTGATATGGGGTATGAAGCTATTTTTGTAGGAAGTGGTGCTGGTCTTCCAGTATTTATGAATATAAAAGGAGAAGGACTAAAAGGTGTATATAGTGCAAACGAATATTTGACAAGAAGTAATTTGATGAAAGCATATGAAGAGAACCCAGTTACACCTATTATGAAAAAAGGAAAAGTTGCTGTTGTTGGTGGTGGAAACGTCGCAATGGATGCTGCAAGAACAGCTCTTAGACTTGGAGCGGAAAAAGTTTATATAATATATAGAAGAAGTATGGAAGAACTTCCAGCAAGAAAAGAAGAAGTGGAGCATGCCATTGAAGAGGGAATAGAGTTCAAAGTTCTTGTTAATCCTATTGAAATCTTGGGATATGAAAATAAAGAAAATGCAAGAGATGAGAAAAATGCATCAGTAATAGGAATAAAGTGTGTAAAGATGGAACTCGGAGAAAAAGATGAAAAAGGTAGGCGAAAACCAATAGAAGTAAAAAATTCAGAGTTTGTTCTTGATGTAGATACAGTGGTTATGGCAATAGGAACATCTCCAAATCCTCTCATAAAAGATACGACAAAAGGTTTAGAGGTAAATAATAGAGGTGGAATAATAATAGATGAAAAGGGGCTTACTTCAAGGGAAAATGTATATGCAGGTGGAGATGCAGTTACAGGAGCAGCAACAGTCATATCGGCAATGGGAGCAGGGAAAATAGCAGCAAGAGCGATAGATGAAAAATTAAAAAATAAATAAGAATTAAAATAAGCGAATATTATACATATTCGCTTATTATTTTTACTATTTTTTCATTTGCATTTAGAAGAGTAGCCTTTTTCATATTTTCAATAAAGTAATTCTTGTTTTCATATAGCTCTTCTATTTTATCGAGTATAAGAGTTTGGTTTTTATTATCATCTTCTTCTGTGAGAACTAAAGAGAATCCTTGTTTTTCAAAACTTTTTGCATTTAAAATTTGGTCTCCTCTTGAGCTACTTAAAGGTAAAGGAATCAGTAAATTTGGTATAGCGAGGGCTAAAACTTCAAAAATTACATTTGCCCCTGCTCTGCTTATGATAATATCGGTTGTCTTATATATATCTTTTAGTTCTTCTCTTATAATTTCAAATTGTCTATAGCCATCGTATTTATCTACGAAAGTTTCATTAGATTCGTTTTTGTATAGCAAGAAAGGGTTTATTTGTTCATCGCCAGTATATTTTTTTTTGAAAGACATATCTATTTTATTTTTGCCACAAGAGTGGACAATATTATATTTTTGTAATAATTTATCTAAGTTGTTTCTTATAGAATTATTTATGTGGACAGAGCCAAGGCTACCGCCGATGACAAAAATGATAGGCTTTTTTGTTTTGAAATCTAATAATTCAAGTCCTTTTTCCTTACTTCCAGATAGTATTTTTTCTCTTATTGGGCAACCTGTATAAATGCCTTTATTGTTTTTTATCATTGTGCTCGTCTCTAAAAAATTTGTGCAAACTTTAGTTGAAAAAGGAGTTGAAATTGTATTTGCAAGACCTGGAGTGTAATCTGCTTCATGAGATATAACAGGAATTTTTAAACTCTTTGCAGCAATAACTACAGGTAATGCGACAAAACCTCCCTTTGAAAAAACGATATCTACTTTTTCTTTTTTTAATATAGATCGTGCTTCTATTATGCCTTTTATGACATTTATTGGCATTTTTAAATTTTTAAGGTCGTGGTATCTTCTTAGTTTATCTGAAGTTATAGAAAAAAACGGAATGTCATACTTGTCTACTGCAAGTTTTTCCGTTTTATCTTTACTTCCTATGTATATTATATCAAAGTTTTGTTTTTTTAATTCTGGAACAAGTGCGAGGTTAGGTGTGACATGCCCCAAAGTTCCACCACCAGTAAGAGCAATTTTTTTATTTGATGGCATTTTTTACCTCATTGGCAAAATTTTCTGTAACAGATGGGTCATTTTCGTGTGGAACCCATAGAGATATTTCATCTAAACTATATCTTGGTATGATGTGTAAGTGAAAGTGATTAACTGTTTGACCTGCTATGCGACCGTTATTTTGTATTAAATTAAAGTTAGATACATTTAAAATATTTTTTAGTGCAGTAGTTATTTTTTTTGCAACTAAAAAAAGTTTTTCTGCTTTGTCGTTAGAAAGGTCAAAAATATTTTCTGAGTGTTCTTTTGGTATTACCAAAACATGTCCTTTTGTTGCAGGTGCAATATCGAGTATTGCTTTAAAGTTTTCATCTTCATATACTGTAAAACTTGGTATTTCATTATTTAATATTTTACAAAAAATACAATCGTTCATAATAGTCTCCTATAAAATTTTATTCAGGTGCTTTATCAATAGGGATTGCTATATATACATCACCATATGCTCTTCCATGATAAGTGACACCACTCGCTAATTCATGAGTTGGCAAGTAGATGTCAATGTGTTTATCTTTCACACCACCACCTTTATCTTCAACTTGGTATACACCAGTATATCTTGTAGCTCTTGTGTCTTTTTTTCCTTCTAAAATGATATAAGTGCCAAGTGGTAAAACCTTTAAATCGGCAGCGACAGTGTGATTTTCTCTAACTTTTTTCCCTGAGTAAGTGATGCCTGTTCCAGTTGAGCATTTTTTACATGCACAATAACCAGAGAGCTTAAAAGTCCCAAGAGATTCACCTTTGATAAACCTAATACCATCATGTACCCAAATGTCCTCTTCAGAAATCTGATAGAAAACATTTGAAGAAGAAGCAATAGGTAGAGGTTTTATAGAAGTATCAAAGTGAGGACCTAAAATTTGATTGTTGTTTGTAAAAGTATTTTTACCACCCTTGCTTTTTGCATTGACAGTATTAAAAAAGCTACTTATTAAAGTAATACTAAGTAAAATAAAAATATGAGATTTATTCTTCATAGGAAAATTATAGCATAAATGTGTAAAAAAGTAAAATTTGAAAGTGGTTTTTAAAAATATTATTTTTAATAACTCTTGTATAAATTAAAAATGTAGAGTAAAATATAATATAATGTAAGAAAGACGGAGGATATATGATAGCAAAAGAGATAACAATTAGTGATGCAATTTTTATTTCTATTTTTTCAATGGCAGTTGTTTTTATAGTCCTTGTTTCAATATCATATTTGATAGAATTTATTGCATTTTTAATAAATAAAAAAGGAGGGAGAAATGAGTAAAAAATATAAAATTACAGTAGATGGAAGAACACATATAGTAGAAGTAGAAGATTATGATGGTAATGATTTACCTAAAATTAAAGAGGTAGTAAAAGAAGTAGTAGAAGAAAACTCTGTAAAAGAAGTAAAGGATACAAAAAAAACTAATCAATCAAGTGAAAATAGTGTGAATGCTCCTCTACAAGGGACATTGCAAGAGATAAAAGTAAATGTGGGTCAAAATGTAAAAGAAGGAGATATTTTGGTTATTATAGAAGCGATGAAAATGGAAAATGAAATTGTTGCACCTAAGGATGGAAAAGTTAGCAATATATATGTGTCAAAAGGCTCAAAAGTGAATACAGGGGATAGATTAATAGAATTAATATAGGAGTGGTAAAATGGACAATATAATTTATGTATTATATGATTTTTACTATAGCACAGGACTTAGCAAGGTATTTTCTTTAACAACAAAAGTAGGTAATTTTTTAGTCCCAGGGGAATTGATTATGATATGCATAGCATGTATACTCCTTTATCTTGCTATACATAAGGAATATGAGCCATATCTGCTTATACCTATAGGGTTTGGGATGTTACTTGTTAATTTACCTCTTGGAGGACTTATGGACCATCCAAATGGCGAAGTAGTAGGTGGACTTTTATATTATTTGTATCAAGGAATAGAACTTGGAATATATCCACCTTTAATATTTTTGTGCATTGGAGCAGGTATTGATTTTGGACCACTTATAGCAAATCCAAAAAGTTTATTACTTGGAGCAGCGGCCCAGTTTGGTATATTTTTTACATTTCTGGGAGCAATTTTTTTAGGTTTTACAGGAAATGAAGCGGCATCTATAGGAATAATAGGAGGAGCAGATGGACCTACAGCACTTTATTTGACTTCAAAGTTAGCTCCTAACTTACTCCCATCTATAGCGATTGCAGCATATTCATATATGGCACTTGTTCCACTTATTCAGCCACCAATAATGAGACTTCTAACAACAGAAAAAGAAAGAGTTATAAAAATGGAACAGCTTAGAGAGGTGAGTCAAAGAGAAAAAATATTATTTCCTATAGTTGTGACAATCTTTACTATTTTACTTTTACCATCTGCAGCATCTCTTATAGGCATGTTGATGCTTGGAAATTTACTGAAAGAGTCAAAAAGAGTTCCACTTTTGGTGGATGCAATAACAAATTCACTTATGTATATAGTGTCAATAATGCTTGGGTTGACAGTGGGAGCAAAAGCAACTGCAAGTCAGTTTTTAAATATAGATACTATAAAGATAATTGTTTTAGGTCTTATAGCTTTTAGTATAGGAACTGCAGGAGGGGTGTTGATAGGAAAAGTTATGTGCAAACTCACAAATGGAAAAGTTAATCCTTTAATAGGAGCGGCTGGAGTTTCAGCAGTTCCTATGGCAGCAAGAGTAGTTCAAAAAGAAGGACAAAAATATAATCATAGTAATTTTTTACTTATGCATGCAATGGGTCCAAATGTTGCAGGGGTTATAGGTTCAGCAGTTGCAGCAGGTATGTTGATGTTATTTTTTAAATAAATAAAATAAAAATATAAAAATAGATATAGGTACAAAAAGTGTTCATTTTTTGCAA
>CAMJKC010000017.1 GCA_946406305.1 uncultured Lachnospiraceae bacterium | reverse complement strand
TTTAATTACTGTAATCATATATATTGTAATATGGGGTTGTATTTACATAAAAAAAATTATTTGCGAGAAACCTATAAATGAGCCTAAATGCGCAATTGAGTTTAACGATGAGGATGATGAAGCTATAAAAGTTGTATTGTCAACTTATAATGGTAGTTATCTTATAGTAAATGGAACTATATTAAATCAAGAAATACTAATAATAGATACTGACAATTACAAATTTGTAACACCAAATGAGTATAAACTAAGTAAAATATTGGGATACAAAAAAGCAATAACAAAATCTAAATATAATGAGAGGCTACACAAAGATATGAAAGCAATAATTACAAAAGTTGGAATTAATGCAGGAGCATTAACTATAGAAGGATACTATGAAAACCAAGGAAATAAGGCTTTGATGACCATTCAAAGTTTTGAGTGCGAGAATGGAAAAAGTCCAGTCCAAATTATTTATGTTGATGAGGATAAGGTAATTTTGAAAGTTTTAATGAAAACTAAGCCTAATAAAATTGATTTAGATTCTGAATTTAATGCTAATGAGTATATTGAGGTAAATAGTAAGGGAAAAGTAAAATTATGCAACGATTGGAAACTGTATTGGAAAGAATAAAAAATTTTATTAAATAAAAATGAGAGGTATTAATTAATGAAAAGATTAATTTCAATTTTACTATCATTGTTACTATGCTTTAATATAACAGTTGTTTCTATTGCAACATCTACAGAAAGCAATGTTGTTAGAACTGATGAAGTAAAAACTGAAGCTGTAAATGAAGAGTCAAGTAAAATAACCAATGAAATTATGTTGATGAATTTTATTGGTGTTCGCCTTGAAGAAATCACACGAACTGAAAGTACTATTTTACTAAAAGATACAATTGATTTGATTCAAAGAGGTGGAATTAACTATGATACAATTGATGGAGTAACTGAAACATATCTTAAATCTTTATTTGAAAGAACAACTGACTGGAAACTTGAAGATATGGATAGAAGCAGGTTATTATACAACTATAGTCAAAAAGAATCTCGTGCAATGAGTGAGGCTTTAAAACCTGGTCCTATGGCATTACTTACAACTGCTGTTGCAAGTGCTGTCACAAAAGATCCATTAACAGCAGCTTTATCAGTAGGATCTCTGGTGGCAGATGGAGTATCATCATATTATGGCTCTTTAGAAGAATCAGAACAACAATATGATGATGGAAACTTTAAGTTAGATAAAGAGAGACTTAAAACTATTGACAAGATAAAAGGCGATTTTTTTGTTTACTGCAACACAATAAAAGCAAAGAATAATATTCCAAATGAAATGATAATATATCCAGAAAAAGCAAGAAAATATAGTGAAAATTTATTAGATACTAATTTGACAAGAAAGCTTTACTATTTTAAAGAATCTGATGATAAAGGATTATTTGATGGGCTTCCCTCAATACATTTAGAATTAGCAAAATGCTATTTTGAAAAGGGTGATTATAAAAAATGTGTCAGTGAAATTGATAAGTATGTAGAAAGTGGTGTTAATATATTTAATAATGATGAGAACTTAATAAATACACTTCCACTTGGTTTTGCTGCGGCTTCTAAATATATGTCAAGTTCAGATTACGAAACATATGTTGTTAAAAATATGAAATATGCTGAAGAATTAGAAAATTTACTTGTAAGTGGTGATATAAAAAATACATTACCTATGTTTAGATATAAAAATATACTTGTTTATATGGATTTATATGGAAAAACAAATAAAAAAGAATATTTAGATAAGGCATATAGTAAATGTAAATCAAATATTATACCACTTGTGAGGGAGCAAAGAAAATTAGAAGAGCAAGATAAAATGGCAATTAATGAATTACTCATTAATAATTTAGAAGCATTAAAAGCACTTGCAGAAAAAAGAGGAATTGATAATAATGAAAAAAAAGAACTTAATGAATTAATATTAGGAGATAATTATGTAATATTTGGTAATTTACAGCTTAGTGAACATTATTATTTTGGAGACTATTTGAAAGATAAGTTTAATTATACAACTTCTACCACAACTCCATATTTATTTATGCGATTTGATTATTTTAATTTGACGTTTGACTATCCTTTATTTACTAAAGATTCAATTGTGTCAATGCAATTTAAGGATGCATCTGAAAAACTTGTAAAAAAAGATTTAGTATTTGAAAGGATTGTGGATGGGACATGTTGTAAGTTTTCGCTTAGTAATAATGATGATGAACCATTTGAACTTAATGATATAACAAATGTTAAAGTAGTTATTGATGCAAAACCAGGAGTAGACTGTAGAAAAGTTTCGTATGATGTTGAATGCATAAAAATGCCTTTTGGTAAGGAAGAAGTTGGAAATTATACAGTTGATGAAATGATAAATGAATTAGTTGATTTAGGATTTGATAAAGATAATATTGCAGCTAAAAAAGATAAAGGATTTTTAGAGAAAGATGATGGTGTTGTAAAATTTGCAGTTTATACAGGTTGGACATACTATCCAGAATATGATAAAAAAAACGGGTGGTCAAGTGATTATGTTTATACTTGGGGCAAAGGAGATATATTATCAAAAAACCAGCAATTTTATATAGAATATCGTTAATTAACATATATGAGTATTTATCAAGAGCAGTAGTTTTTAATGATAAGACAATTGTAAGTGTTAATGTGAAACCTAAAAAAGGTATAGAATGTAAAGAATTAAATTTTGATATTGAATGTATTAAAATGCCATTTGGCAACGAAGAAAAAGGGAATTATACATATGAAGAGATGGTAAATGAATTAATTGAACTTGGTTTTGAAGAAACTAATATAAATACTAAAAAAGACAAAAGCTTTTTTGAAAAAGATGATGGAAAAGTAAAAAAAGCTGCATATTCAAACTATACTCTTGTCTCATCTGCAGACCGAAAAGAAAGCAAGAGAGTATATACTTGGAGCAAAGGAGAGTTGTTATCAACCAATCAAAAATTTATAATTGAATATAGATAAAAATGATAGTGGTAATATTACACCTTGATCAATAAAAAATATAGGTGCGTGCTTAAATATTGAAATATTAGTGACAACGTTTAACAGTGTTACTTTTATGACAATAATAGCCAGTTTGCCGAGTGGTATAGTGGTTTTTTATTTAATAAAAATAATAATGCGAGGAGCAATATGTTTAAAAGAATTAAAAGATTAATAATTTGTATTTTAGTGTTAGTAACTTGCACTATAAATTTTTCATTTGCTAAATCTTATGATATGCAAGATATTACTAATATAAAAACTATTAAAGATTACAAGCATAATGTAATGGTTGATAACATGGATACGGTTATATTCGGATCTTATCCTCAATCTGATACAACAGGTAAAAGAAATGATCCTATTGAGTGGATAGTTCTTGAAAGAGATGATGAAAAAGTTTTATTACTAAGTAAATATATTCTTGATTGTAAAAGTTATCATAATAATTATGGAGAAAATGCTACATGGGAAACAAGTTCATTAAGAAAATGGTTAAACAGTACATTTTATAATAAAACTTTTTCAAAAAAAGAGAAGGATAGAATAATACTTGCTGATATTGTGAATAACGATAGGAGGAAACCGTTTACTAATCTTGGTTTTAATTTATTATCCATAGCGGAAGGAGGCAATGATACTAAAGATAATGTATTTTGCCTTAGTATAGATGAATGTAAAAAATATTTTGATAGTGAAAATATTTTCATTAAGAAACATAAAGATGCAGCTACAAAAGGCACAGAGTATGCAAGAAGTGTAAAAAATGATGATGCGTTTGTAAAATATGCAAATGATAATAATCTAGATTTAGACACTTTAATTAAAATGATGGGTGAGTCATCTGATATTAGACTTTTTGGATTATTAGTTAATGAAAGCAATGATTGGTATAATGGAAATAGCGATTATTGGTTACGTTCGCCAGGGCTGCGTTATTATACAAATGAAGATAAAATTACTGGAGAAACAATTGAAAATTTTACTGCAACAACAGTATCTGCTGTTGGGGCAATCTCTTCTGAGAATATAATAAGTATGTATGTAGGTGTTCGCCCCGCTATATGGGTAAGTATTAAATAGATAATGTTTATGAACAAATTATGGCTAATGCAGGTATAAAATGTTATATAAAGTATATTAAATAGGAGATCGTGAATATGAAAAGTAATAAGTTAATATTTATAGCATTATCATTTGTGTTGGTTTTGGTTATTGGTGGAGTGATTATATTTAAAAAAGCTACTGCAGAATATCCAATGAATAATACAGGAAAATATGCAAATTATATTGATGTTGCTACTAAAGAATTTAACAAAGAATTAAAAAAGAAAAAAATAAATAATGGTCAATATATATATTCCAATGTTATTTATGAAAATGAAAAAGCAAAAGCAGAACTATCATCATTAAATGATAATGATACAGTAGCAGAATATTTAGTGTGTTTGATGTATAAATCTAATGATGAAATAAGTGAACCAAAATATTATATGTTAAAAATTCCTTATGTAAAATATAAAAATACACTGAATGATCAACTTGAAATTGCAAAAGGTATGGATTATCAATCAATAATATCAGATGGGATTAAAGCTGGTACAGATGTTGTAGGTGCAGTAGCTGATGCTAATATTCCTAAAAAGAAAGCAGAAAAAAGTGTATTAAGAAACATAGGTAGAGCCATTGGTGGTGTAGTAGGTAGTAAATTTGGCTCTAAAAAAGGTGGAGAAGAAATAGGAGAATTTATAGGAGGTATTGCTCCATCAGTTATAGAGGGTGTTAAAAATCTTAGCTCAAA
The DNA here is from genome assembly GCA_946406305.1 of uncultured Lachnospiraceae bacterium. GTDB lineage: Bacteria > Bacillota > Clostridia > Lachnospirales > Lachnospiraceae > UBA3633. The sequence goes on along the minus strand of CAMJKC010000017.1, from coordinate 12,574 downwards.
TATTATGAAACAGTTTCAAGATAATAGTTTAAAACTAAATGAATTTATAGATGCAATGCCTGAAGAAGAATATAAAGCTACATTAAATGATTTTTCAACAATAATCATACCAAATATTGAAATTGTATCAGATGATGAGTTAAAAAATTATTACTTATCTGAAAATGAAATTAAATTATTATATAAAACACAAAATAAATGTTTGAGGAGAAACTAATTATGAAAAAAGTGTTAATTGGTATAGTTGCTATAGTCATAGTTTTATCAGTATTAATAGTTGTAAATAGTAAAGTTTACCCACTGAAAAATACTGAAAAATATGCAAACTATATAGAATATGCTATAGAAAATAGAAATAAAGAGTTAGTAAAGAATAAAATTAATATTGATGAAAACAATTATTTATATTCAAATGTCATTTATGAAAATGAGATGGCAAAAAATAATTTAAGCACAATGAATGATAATGACATAGTAGCAGAATATTTAGTATGTTTAGTTAATAAAATTGATGATTTGACTGAAGAAAAGTATTATATGTGTAGAATTCCATATGTGAAGTATAAAAATAAAGTAAATGATGAATTAGCACAAATAGAAAGTTTGGATATGGGTGAATTATTTGGTAGTGGAATTGATGGAGCTGGAACTGGGATGAGTACAATGGGGGCATATGGTGCTCTTGCAGGGACTGGAGTAGTGCCAGGTGCGGGGACAGCCATTGCAGGAGCGGCTGGAGTAGTAGGTGGAGCTATTGGAGGTTTTGTTTTAGGGGCAGGAGGAAAGCTATTTGAACAACTTACAAATGGGAAAACAAAATTACAAGAATTTATTAATTCGCTACCTGATGAAAATTATAAGCAAAGTTTAATTGATTTTTCATATAGTATAGAGCCAATTGTTAATACTGTTCAAGTTGAAGAATTAAGTAATTATTTAAATGATAATGATATAAAATTATTAAATAAAACAATTAGTAAGTATTTTAAATAAATAATAAAATATAGAAATAGAATTTTATTAGTTTTATAACAAAATTATGGCAGAGAATAAAGAAAAAAAAGGTATAAAAAGCAAAATCAAAGTTATTGTAACTTTTATAATATTATACTTAATAGACCAATTGTTTAGAATTATAGATGGCAAGTGGTTTCTTTTAGGTTTTCTATTACTTCTTGCTTTAATATTTTTAGCAGGATTATTTGATAAATTGGTACACAAAAAATCAAATAACATAAAAGTTGATAATAACATAAGTTCGCACTAAGATTAAAGTAGTTAATTTTTATAAAATTAAAGGAAAGTTGACTCTTATGAACCCTATAAGTTAGACCTATTTTATATTAATTAATACTATATTTATCTAAGGATTGATTTCTAAATTTTATAGGAGTCAATCCTTTTCTTTTTAAATTAATTCTCTTATTGTTATAGTAATTTATATACTCTATCATTGATTCTTTTAGGTTGTCAAGTGTTTTGAATTTATATTCTTAACCATAAAACATTTCATTTTTCATGATATCAAAGAAACCTTCCATTAATGAGTTATTCATACAATTACCTTTTCGTGAAAATTATTGTCTAATGCCTTTATCTATTAATCTTTGTTGATAATATTTCATTTGATATTGCTAACCTTGATCTGAGTAAAATATTAAACCATTTAGATTTTCGTTTTTATCAAATGCAGCACTTAAAAGTTTTTAGATGTAAGTGTTCTATGCATGTTTAAATATTTGTATGAGTTAGAAGAACTAATTTGTAAAAGTTATGATGATGAAGATTATTTTTTGTCAAAAACAATAAGAGTGTATTGTAAAAAGAACCATTTTCATGCACTCTTAATTACCCACACATTAAATCAGCTGAAGAGGTAGAGATAAATAAATATTTAGATAAGTTAAATGTTACATGTACGGTAAATACAAAATATGCAGCTGGATATACTAATATTTAGTTGAATTTATGCGAGTTTTATATTGCTAAAAATAAGGATTCTATGTATAATATAGTTGTAGTAGAGAATGCTACGAGATTGTTTTATTGGAAGAAAATATGATTGATAATAGAAAATTAAAAGTTTATCTTGATACATCTGTTATAAGTCATTTATGGCAACTTGATGCTTCTGAAAAGATGCAGGAAACTTTGGCATTGTGGGAAAGATTCAAAAGTGGTAGATTTGATGTATACATATCTCAAGTGACAATTGAAGAAATGAATGAATGCAGTGAAGAGAAAAAACAAAAACTTGGAAATTATTTAAATGAGATAAAATATACAATTCTAAGTTTATCTGAAACAGCAATCGGTATAGGTCAACAAATAATTGAACTTGGGATACTGAAAGAAAAAAGTAGAGATGATGCTAACCACATTGGCATTGCTGTAGCGAATCAATTGGATTATATTATATCTTGGAATTTTAAGCATATGGTTAATGTAAAAACAGTTAATGGTGTTCGTGCAATAACAAGTTTAAGAAATTATAAATCAATTGATTTAGTTGTACCAACTTATTTTTTAGAGGAGGAATAAATATGAGACATGCAGATGGGACATATGATTTAACTATTGATGACATACATGAAATAAGAGAAAGAAACTATGAGAGAACTAAAAATATGACAAGTAGTGAATTAATAGAATATTATAATAAAAAAGGCAGAGAAGCAGCATTGAAAATGGGGCTTTTAAATGTTGCAGCTGATAATGTTGTGGTGTAAAATGTTATTGGTAAATGTCAAAACTAAAAATTTAAAATACTTTATTATAGGGAAGTTAAATCAGAGTTTCTTCCTATGGTAGAGAGAGAGTATCTCTTTTAATTGATTGCTCTTTTAGCTTTGATATAAATAAATTACATAATTTATCAAATGAGGAGTCATTGTGCCAAGCGGCATAGTGGCTTTTTTATTATAATAAAAATTTTTGGAGGTAGATATAATGATTTCTAAAGAAGAAGTTTATGAAAGATTAAAAGCTGATAAATCTACAGCAAGTAAAGGGTATGACTATAAAGAATATACAGAAATATTATTAGAATTGCAAGCAGAAGGAAAAATTAAATTGTCACAAGGGAGAAGAACTTTGAATTCATCATTCTTGCAATATAAGGTTTTAGAAGTTTATTCATTATAATTATTATTGAAAAAACTTCAAAGCTAAAGTTGACAATTTTAATATAGAATTAAATGCAGCATTAAAAAGTTTTCAGATGTAAGTGTTCTATAAATATTAAATATTGGTATGAGCTAGAAGAACTAATTTGTAAAACTTATGATAATGAAGATTACCTTTTGTCAGAAACAATAAGAGTGTATCGTAAAAAGAATCATTTATGATGCACTCTTAATTAATTCGCACATTAAGTAGGTTTAAGAGGTAGAGATAAATAAATATTTAGATAAGTAAAATATTACTGACACAGTAAATACAAGATATGAAGATGTATATACTAATATTTAGTTGAATTTATCCGAGTTTTATATTGCTAAAAATAAGGATTTTATGTATAATATTGTTATAGGTAGAAAAGCCTATGAGATTGTTTGATTGGAGATGCTAATGAGATTTGAATGGGATCAAGATAAGTTTCAAGAAAACATAAAAAAACATAAAGTTTCTTTTAGAGAAGCAAAAACAATATTTTTAGATAAACATATGATTAGATGGAGTGATGATGAACATACTAATTATAATGCAACAGAAGATAGATTCTATGCCTTAGGGAAAAGTATTTATAACAATTTATTATTAGTATGTTTTTGTGAAAGGTATGGAGATACAATAAGAATATATTCTGCAAGAAAAGCAGATAAAGAAGAAAGGGAGGATTATTATGCAAACTATTAATAATGACCCATTGAATGAAACTAAAAGAGTTAATTGGAAAACAGCTATAAAAAATCCATATGTTGATAAAATATCAAATGAAGAAAGAGTTGAGATGGTTTTAGATTTGCTTTATGAGGATTGCAACATGTCTAAAGAAGATTTTAAAGTATTAGTTGATAAATCATTAGTAAGTCTATCATAAAATAGAAATTTAAATTTGAATGGGATTCAAGTAAGAATAAAATAAATAAAATAGGTATAAAGTATCATTTAAGGAAGCAAGTACTATTTTTTTAATAGTTTTTAGAGATGCTAGATATAGAGCATTCAGTTACTGAAGAAAGATTTACTGTCTGAATGTAAAATTTAAAATTAAGAAGAGCCAAGATGTGAAATTAGTACTCTTTTTAGTGTAGGTAGTAAAGATGGACTTATAAAGATTTAATATTAATGACTTATTACAAGAAAGGAGAAAAGAACTATGGATTATTCAGATTCATCAACTTATTCAATGGCATCGGGAAAGGATTTAAAATATGTAGTATTGCAAGTAACATTAAAAGAAAAATTTTTTGGAACAGGTTCTGGGAATTTAAGTGAACTTGAAGATGCAATCAATGATCAAGCAAGTAAAGGGTATAGGTTGCATACAATTTCTACATCAAATGGTGGTAGCAAAGGAATGTTAGGAGGAGACAGAATACAAGCAACATTAGTATTTGAGAAAATATAATTTATTTTTATGAGCAAATATTATAAAATTATGGAGAAGCTAATAACTTCTCTTTTTTGATTTGAATTTATAAAAAAGGGAGGGGGTAAATGCAATACACAAATAATTATAAATTTAAGAAACTTAGATATTGATGATGTATATGATATTAGAAATGAAAATAACAACATGGATTTAATTGATGAAATCTTAAAGAACAAAGTTGACAATGTTGATATAGAATTAAATGCTGCATTTAAGGAGTTGTAAAATGTAAGTGTTCTATATATATTAAATATTGGTATGAGTTAGAAGAACTAATTGGTAAAAGTTATGATGATGAAGATTATTTTTTGTCAAAAACAATAAGAGTGTATCATAAAAAGAATCATTTCTGATGCACTCTTAATTAATTCGTACATTAAATCAGTTTAAGAGGTATAGATAAATAAATATTTATATAAGTAAAATATTATTAGCACTGTAAATACAAAATATGGAGATGTAATGTTAAAATTTAATAACTTTTAAGTTATTGACAAAATATAACTTTTAAGTTATATTTTTTTTATGAATAATGAGCCATATAAAATTTACTTTTATAAGAATAGCAACGGCGAAGAACCTGTATTAGAGTATTTAAAGAAACTCAAAGCACAAAACACAAAAAGCAGTAGAATAAATTTAAATAAAATTCAAGATTATATTCAGGTACTTGCAACTATGGGCAAAGCAGCTGGTTTACCATATATAAAACATATTGAAGATGAAATATGGGAATTGAGACCGCTTAAGAATAGAATATTTTTTGTTTCTTTCACAAAAGGAAGATTTGTGTTGCTACATCATTTTTTGAAAAGTACACAAAAGACACCTAAAAAAGAAATAGAAAAGGCGAAGAAAGAATATAAAGAAATCATAGATAATGGAGGTTTTGACGATGAAGAATAAAAGTATAGGAAGTAGCTGGACTGATGTTCGTAAAGAAATATTTACTGATGAAGAGATTAGTGCAAGTAATATGAGAGTAGCAGTAATAAATGAGTTTATAACAGTAAGAAAGGAAAAAGGAATAAGCCAAAAAGAATTGGAAAAATTAAGTGGTGTGAAGCAACCAGTAATAGCCCGCATTGAAACTGGTAATGTCAGTCCGCAAGTTGATACACTGCTTAAACTACTTGCATCTGTTGGTAAAACATTAGCGGTTGTCCCTATTGATAAAGAATTACAAAAAGTATAATATTCAAACACATATGTTTTAAAGTGAAGAGACTACATCAGTCTCTTTTTTCTTGCAATTTTTAGAGAGGTAACAATGTCAAAATGTAGTGATAAAACATTTGAGAAAATATTAAATGATATATAAAACTAAGTGATTGAAGTATTGACTATGGTAGGTTCATTTGTTAATACAACATTTTGATAAAACAAAATATTTAAAAGAACACATAGAGGGAATTATACCTTGCAACATAATTCTTGATTTAATAGTTATTTATAATCAATATAGTATGTTCACAAAAATACACTTATGGAGAGTTAAGGACAATGACCCATAAGTATATGAGAGAGCATTATTTTGGGGAGGATGAGACTTAATATACTGATTTTGATTTGTTAGAAAAGTATTGTTAATATCTTGTTTTTTTTTTTTGTATGATTTTTGTGGATAACTTTGAAGTTTATCAACTAAATTAATATATTAATAAATAATGATTATGGGGAGCAAATATGAGTATTATAAGTGATTTTTTTGAATTGAATGATAGAATATATAAAGTTTGCAAAAATCATACTGAAACAAATATTTTTATAAAAGACATTCCAAATGTTAATAGTAATAATGATTTTGATTATTATTTGTCAAATAAAAATATAGAAATATCTGGATACAACATTGGAGATGGGACGAAGCAAAAAGCAATTTGTAAACGAATAATAAATAATAGTGGAAAAAAATTAACAGATATTTCATTATATGATGAAAAATATGGCATATATGTTTGGTCAAAGAATGATTATCATTACAATTCAATAAATATTGACAAAGATTCGTTTATTAACATTTGTATTTACAGTTATATAAGTATTAATGATTTAATTTTGGGGTATAGTGACAATCTTGGGCAAAATTATAAGTGCTTATTGTTTAAAAATTTAATGTAATTAATAAAATGTGTTGATTCTATTAATAAGGTTAATGATAACCGATACGAAATTAATATAATTGTTTCATATCCTGCAGGTGCCTATTATGAAGAATTGTACAGTAAGATTAATAAACGACTGATAGATGGATGGGATTAAATTGTATTAAACAATTTTTGGGAAAAGTTATGCCACTGAGTAGGCTTGTATTAGGAGAAACAAATCTGTTTGATAATTTTGAAACATTGTTTATTGATGTACATAATGAACTTGATATTGATAATTATCAATATGAAAGCACTTTAATTAAATTAGATGTTGATTATGATTATGATGAATTTTATTTTAGATGTAATTCATTGTTTAAAAAAAGTGGTGATGACTATATCTTTAATAACAAAGACTTAAAATATGTATTTTATGATATTTATTATTCAAGTGTAATAAGGAAATTAAATACCACTTTAATTGATATCGGATTATTTAAATAGTTTGTTTTTTATAGATGAAAATTTCCTAAAAAGTATTATATAAAGATATAAATTGTTAAAATATGGAGATGTAATGTTAAAATTTAGTTAATTAATGGCATAAAGTGAAATAAATAACCCTCAATTTTTTTCCCATAAATTAAATATAGCATATATGTAAAAATAATGATATAATTGAGATATGAAAAAGATTAATCAAGATTTAAAAAATAAAAAATTTGAAAATATCTATATGATATGTAGTGATGAGAGTTATATTTTAAAAGATTTTAAAAATAAATTCATTGAAAATTTTAATAGTGATGAATTTAATTGTTTTTTATTTGATAGAGAAAATTTTAATGATATTGAAGTTAAAAATTGTATTTTATCTCATTCTTTTTTTGTAGAAAAAAAATTAATAATTTTTGATAGTGTTAATTTATCTGATAATAAAAATATAGATGAATTTTTTGGAAGACATCAAAATAAGTTTTAATACAAATTTAATTTTGATTTTAGAAACAGAAATACCAAAAAAGAAAAAATTAATGGATTTTGTAAAAGAAAATGGATATTTTGTAGAAATTAAAGAACAACCAAGAGAAATATTAACAAAATACATAGTGAAAAAATTAAATGAAAATAAAATGCAAAAGTCTATGTTAAATGTTTCTTATCTACTTGATAAAACAAATAATAATTTAACAATTTTAAATAATGAGCTTGAAAAATTAATTTGTTTTTCAATAGGTAAACTTATAATTGAGAGAGATGATATTGATGAGATAGTATCAGACACCTTAGAAGATAAAGTCTATAAAATGATAGAATGCATAAGTAAATCTGATAAAAAAATGTTATTAAATTATATTCAGATCTTTTATTATTAAATTTAAATCCAAGTAGTATTATATCAAAAATAAAATATAATTATGTTCAAATTTGAAAAATTAAAAATTTGATTGATGAAGGAATTACTATAGATTTAATGTTGAAAAGATTGAATTTAAAATGGAAATGGCAGATTGATAGAATTATTAATATTGAAAGGCAAATTAGTACTGATAAAATTTTAAAAAAGATTGAATATATTTTAAATCTTGATAAAAGTAGGTTAGCGGGTGATATTGACCCCCAAATTGCACTTGAATTAATTATTTTATAAATTGATATTTTTTACAAAGGAGAATATTTATATATATAATGTAATTATAACAATGTATATTACACTTATGTCAACAATTATTGCTGGCATATTAAATATGCTGTGGTGTAAATTAAAAATATTTAAAGTCTTAAATAAACCTATAGATTGTAATATTGATTTTTTTGATGGGAAAAGATTATTTGGAGATAACAAAACTTGGAAGGGTTTTATTGGATACATTTTTTTTAATATATTTGCGGCTGTAATTTGGGGAATTATATGTAAAATGTTTAGTTTTGAGAAATTAAATTATTTTTATTTATATAATGACAATAATATTTTATTTAATGTATATATTGGAAGCTTATTAGGGTTTACTTATAGTGTTTTTGAATTGCCAAATAGTTTTATAAAAAGAAGAGTAGGGATACTTCCTGGAAAAACAAATCAGGGATTAACAAAAATTTTTTTTGTAATATTTGACCAAGCAGATTCAATAGTCGGTTGTGTTTTAGTAGTAAATCTATTTTATAAATTAAATAATAATTTATTAATTTTTTATATTTTACTTGGGACATTTACACATATTGTAATAAATGTATTACTTTTTTTTATGAAATTACGAAAAAATCCATTATAGAGAGGAATAATGAAAATGTTAATAAGGTTGGATAATAAAACTAGCAAAGAAATTAATAGTGAAGTAGGGAATAAAGCTAAAAATTTATTTTTATTAAAAAGAAATAATTTTAATGTTCCGAATGGAATAATTTTAGATAATGATACCTATTTAGAAATAATAAAAGATAATAAGATAGATAATAAAATAGATGAAAGGATAAACAATTTAGATAATTCAAATATTAAAGAAACAAGTATATATTTGCAAATTTTATTTAATGAAATTAAAATTAATCAATCTATTAAACAAAGTATAGAAGATAATATAGATTTAAATAAAAAATATGCAGTTCGTAGTAGTGGAACTAAAGAAGATTTAAAAGATTATTCTTTTGCAGGGCAATATGATACTTTTTTGAATGTTCGTGGCATAGATAATATAGAAAAAGCAATTATAAATTGCTATAAGTCAATGTTTAGTGAAACTTTATTTAAATATTTTATTGATAATAAAATCAGTTTTAATAATTTAAAAATGTGCATAATAATACAAGAAATGGTCGATGCTGATTGTAGTGGAGTATGTTTTACAGTTGACCCAACAACAGGTAGAGATAAGAATATGCTTATTGAGGTAGCAAAGGGATTGGGTGATAATATTGTTAGTGGGAAAGTAATACCAGAACAATATTATTATAATTGGTATGATGAAGAAGAAGATTATAAAGAAAATAATGAACTGATAAATAAAGAAGAATTGAGAAAGTATTCAAATGAATTTTTAAAGATTCAAATTCTTTTTGGATATCCTTGCGATATTGAGTTTGCAATTAAGGATAAGCAAGTTTATATACTTCAAGCAAGAAAAATTACGAGAATCAAATATTTAGGTATTAGTGATATGTGGACTACGGCAGATTTTAAAGATGGTGGGGTTTCTGCTACAATTTGTGTTCCATATATGTGGAGTTTATATGAATATATCTGGGAATACACTTTGAAAAAGTTTTTGTTAGAATCAAAAATTTTACAAGAAAGTGATGTTAATAAAAAATTAGGAAATATGTTTTATGCAAGATGTTATTGGAATATGTCAGTAGTAAAAAATGCACTTAGTCAAGTAATAGGTTATAAAGAAAGAGAGTTTGATAGTGAATATGGGATAAAAATTAATTATGAAGGTGATGGGTTAGTAACAAAAGCAAACATAAAAACTATTATTCATATTATTAAAATGATACTGGCACAGAGGAAGATATTATCTATAAGAAATAAAAATGCTGAAAATTATAAAAAAGATTTATTAAATAAATATTATGAATATAAAAATATGTATGATAGAAAAAAGATTGATAATATTGTTAAAACTTGGTATCAACTAACAAAATTTGTTTATTTGCAAAGTGAATCAACATATTTTTGGCAAATATTTATTAATACAATTCATCAGTCATTATATAAAGGGAAATTACTTAAATATGTGTCAGAGAGTGAATACTTATCCCTTCTTGGTGGGATAGATAATATTTCTCATTTATTGCCATTTTATGATATTTGGAATCTAAGTAGAGAGATTAGAAATAATGATAATATATATAAGTATTGGACTGAAAATGATAGTGATATTTTAATTAAAAATATTGACTCATTAGAAAATTATATGGATAAAGTGAAATTAATAATTAATAAATTTGGTTATCATTCGGATAAAGAATTAGATGTCACATATCCTTGCTATTATGAAGATTCTACTTCTATAATTAATACTGTAAAAGATATGGTAAAATTAGATGACAGTTTTAGTCCAATTGAAGATAAGATAAAAAGTAAATATATATACGAAAAATTAATTGATAAAATATCTAAACAAGTTAGTAAAAAGAAATTAAAAAAAATAAAGCAAATCATAGAAAATATGAGAAGAATGTTATGGTGGAGAGAAGAGTATAGAGATATTTCTACAAGATTTTATTATATTATTAGAGTTTATACGATTGAACTTGCTAAAGAATTAAAAAGTAAAAATTTAATAAATGATTTATATGATATATGGTTCTTAAAAGTTACAAATATATGGGATTATATAGATGGAAAAGTTAGTAAAGATGAAATTAGAATAATTATTAAAAAGAATAAGATGTATTATAATTCTTTTAAAAATTATATGAGTGAAAATGAAATAGGAAGTGTTTTTAGTAATATTAATAATTACGAAATGAAAATTGAAGAGAATAAAAATATTATAAAAGGGATAGGTGCAAATAATGGTATTGTAACTGGTAGGGCAAGAGTTATTGAGAATTTTAGTCAAATAGATAGAATAGAAAAAAAAGATATACTAGTAACAAAATTTACTGATACTGGGTGGACAGCAAAATTTGCTATACTTTCAGGCATTGTCACAGAATATGGTGGAATACTTTGCCATGCTGCGATAGTTTCAAGAGAATATGGGATACCAGCAATAGTAAGTTGCCATAATGCGATGGATTATATTAAAGATGGAGAAATAATAACTATTGATGGCTCTACTGGAATAATAAAAAAAGAGGATTTTTAGAGATTTTATTATATTGTTAAAAAATATTTTATGTAAAAGGTAGATAAAGTGATAAAAAGGTTAAATATATATTTTAATGAAATGTATCCAATATTACCAAGACTTTTATTAGCTATAATTGTCTTTTGTGAAATATATTTTATACTTCTTTTAAATAATGGAATTACTGATTTTGATATTGGGATTCAAGAAATAATTGGAGGCTTTACTATATTTGGATTTTTGATGTGGCTTAGAATTGCAGATGATTTTAAAGATTATGAAACAGATAAAAAATTATTTCCTAAAAGAGCATTACCAAGTGGAAAAGTAAAAAAAAGTGATTTGATATTAATATGTCTATTTATAGAAATAGTAATAATCATTTTAAATTTTTTATTTATGAATAATATAATATTTTTTTTAGTATTATACTTATATGGTTTTTTGATGAGTGAATGGTTTTTTCAAAAAAGCAAGATACAACCGAGTTTACCACTAGCTTTAATAACACATAATCCAGTCCAAATGTTTGTGAATTTATATATAATATCATTTACATGCATTAAATATAATTTGAAAGCTATAACTCTTACTAATATTTTAGCTTTATGGACATTATACTTTCCTGCATTGATTTGGGAAGTGTCAAGAAAAATCAAATCTCCTGAAGAAGAGAATGATTATACAACATATTCAAAACTATTTGGATATAAAAAATCAATAAAATTTGTTTTTTTATTGACATGGATAGATATATTAACAAATGTATTATTAGTAATAAATTTGAATAAAATATCAGTTATATTGTTATTATTAAATGTATTGTGGATGTCAAAAAAATTTATTGACTATATGAAAAATCCAACATTTTTTAAAATAGTTGATAAAGTTGAAAAATATACATTTATACAAGAAACTTTAATGTTAATTACAGTAGCAATGTATTTGATTATGGGTAAAATTTAATGTATGGTAATAAAATTGATAATTTAATAAAATTAAAAAATAATAATATAAATATTCCAGATTTTATTATTGTAAAATTTGAAGATATAGTTAAAGATAAGTTTATTTTTTATAATCTTTTTGAA
>CAMJKC010000016.1 GCA_946406305.1 uncultured Lachnospiraceae bacterium | reverse complement strand
TCCTATACATCCAATATAATAAGGATTATAATTTTTTAAAATCTGATAAACAACTTTATAATCATTTGTGTGTTCATTTGTCATAACTATCACAAAATCATCATTTGTAATTTTTAATGTATCCGTTATCTCTGTATATGGTTTTGCATAAATTTTTATATTTTTATCATATCTATCATGGTTCGCAAAATTTTCTCTGTCGTCATAAACTGTAACATCACATTTTAAATATAGTAGTATTTTTGCTAATTGTTCACTCACATGCCCAGCACCAAATATATAGTATTTACTCAAATCTCTATATGTATTTGATAACTTTTCTAAATATTCAATATTCTCGTCACTATTATATATATATGTAAACTTAACATCAGCAGAACCACCACAAACCATTTCCAAAGAATTAGCTGTCTTAATAGAATTATTAAGCACATACTTTTTTTGGGAATTCTCTTTATTTCCTAAAAAAATTTTTGCATCAGTATATGCTAAATATTCCATCTCACCACCACCTATAGTTCCCACTTGATTTCCATCTTTATCTACCGCCATAAAAGAACCTTTTGTCCTTGGTGTTGAGCCATCAGTATTTATTATCTCAACTAATTCAAATTCAATTCCATTTTTTATTTTATTTAATAAATTATCAAAAAAATCATCCATATCTTTTAACTATTGTTCATAATATTCTTCACTAATATCTTCAATAGTATCTCTCACTTCTTTATCAAGTTTATCATTTTTTGTTATCTTATTGATTAAGTCAGGAAATAAATCAATAATTTTTGTTATAGCATCTTGATTTTTGATGTTTATAATCTTTGTGAAACCTTCTTCAACTACTATAACAGCAACAGGAGTCATTTTAGTTGACATTCCTCCAGCTTTTTTATCATCCTTTTCACTAAACTCGCCTACCCCCATTCCACAAGTAACTTCAACAAGAGGTATGATGGTTGTGTTTTTTACTTTTATAGGCTCTCCAACAACTGTTTTTGTGTTTATAATAGATTCTATATCATTAAACACTTCTGAAAGCGGATTCTTTATATTCTTATCCATACAATAAACATAATATAGTTAGTAAACTAATTATGACTCCTTTCAAATAATACATCTAACAAATAAATTATGACTTACAAGCTACAACTTCTATTTCGCACAATGCACCTTTTGGTATATCTTTAACTGCTACACAGCTTCTTGCTGGTTTTATATCTCCTGTAAAATATTTAGTATAAACTTCATTAAATTTAGCAAAATCTGCAATATTAGCTAAAAAGCAAGTAGTCTTAACAACATGAGAAAAATTCATACCATTTGCTTCAAGTATAGCTCCTACATTTTTACAACTCTGTTCTGCTTGTGCTACAATATCTCCTTCAATATTCCCTGTAGCTGGGTTTGCTGGTAATTGACCTGATGCATATAAAAAACCATTAACTTCTACTGCTTGACTATATGGTCCTATAGCAGCTGGTGCATTATTTGTTTTAATTTCTTTCATTTTCTTACACTCCTATTATTTTTTTATAATTATATCATAATTTCAAAATTATTACAAATAATTGAATTATGCCATTTTAATCAAATACTGTATCCACAATTTTTTGTTCCATTACATTAACTAATCCTTTTGGTATTATTTTTAAATCTGGTATTACAGGAAGTTGCATAAAAGCAAGTGTCATAAATGGATCGTGTTCTTTAGTCACACCAAGTTTTTCACGAGATATTTTTTTTAACTCTTCTAAATTTTCTATCACATAATTCTCATCCTTCTCTGTCATAATTCCAGATACCTCAAGAACCAATTCTCCTAATACTTTTTTATCATCTACAATAACGAGCCCACCCTTGTTATTCTTAAGAGTATTGATAGCAAGAGCAATATCTTCGTCATTCACACCCACGGCAATTATATTATGTGAGTCATGTCCAATGCTTGATGCTATTGCCCCTCTCTTTATTCCATAGCCTTTTATAAAACCTATTCCTATATGTCCTGTGCATTTATGTCTTTCTACTACAACTATCTTTGATATGTCATTTTTTGTATTCACTCCATACGACATTTTTTCTTCTGTATCAATGTCGCATATAAATTCTTTTGTCAAAACTCCACCTTTTATAAGTTCAAGTGCTCTAAGTTTTTTACCTTGTCTATTTATTTTTAAGCTATCGATTTTTACTTCATTCATATTAAATGAATTATACACTCTTTTATATTTTTCTTTATCAAGAGTATTATTTTTTTCTGCACTTTTTTCTATAACTTTACCATTTTTTGAAACTCTATTTCCTTTTAAATAAACATCTTCTATTTCAAATTTTTTTAAGTCACTTAATATTATGAAATTCGCAACATAGCCATTTGCTATAGCCCCAAAGTCATCTATTCCATAGTGCATAGCCGTATTTATACTTGCCATCTTTACAGCTATTATAGGGTCAACCCCAATACTTACAGCCATTCTTATTATTTTGTCAATATGACCCAAATCCCTAAGTGTATCTGGATGATTATCATCTGTTGCAAGCATACACCTTTGATAAAAAGGAGCTTTGAAAAGTCCAATTAACCCTTTTAAATTTTTACAAACTGTTCCCTCTCTTATTTCTATCCATTGTCCACGACTCAGTTTTTCTATTGCCTCTTCATAAGTTTCACACTCGTGATCCGTTGTCACACAGGCAGCTAAATATGCATTTTGTAAGTGTCCCTTAATAGAAGGTGCATGACCATCAATTACTTTATTTTCATTTAGACAATCTACACACTTTGTTAAACATTCTTTATCACCATTTACTACACCAAAGCTATTCATCATTTCTGCGAGACCGTAAACTCTGTCATTTTTATATAATGGTTTAATGTCTTTTGCTAAAAGCTCTGCTCCTGCTTCATCAAGAGGTGTAGATGGCACACAAGAAGGTATCATCATAAGAACTTTTAAATCTAAATCTTCTGTCATATCTTTTATGTAATTAAATCCATCAATACCAGATACATTTGTTATTTCATGTGGATCTGCAACAACTGCACAAGTCCCATGTGGCACTACTAAATCTCTAAATGTCCTTGGACTTACCATTGCACTCTCTAAATGAACATGACTATCTATGAGAGCTGGTGATATAATTTTATTTTTACAATCAATTTCATTATTACCTTCGTATTTTCCTATTCCAACAAAATATCCATCAGAAATAGCAATATCACCTTCTTCGATTTGCTCTGTAAATACATTTATATACTTTGCATTTTTTAACACTAAGTCAGCTTTCATTCTCCCTGTAGCTACATCAACTCTCTTTTTAAACATTTCATATGTAAAAGGATTTTTTTTCATAAAGCCTCCTTACTTTTTTTATATATTAAAATAATGGACGGAAAACTCCGTCCATTATTTTATGTTTTGATTAGATAAATATATATTTGAGTATGAATAATATCGCAACTATCACTAATACTAAATTTACTTTCTTAACTTTACCAGTCAATAAATTTAAAACTACATATGATATTATTCCAAATGAGATTCCCTCAGATATTGAATAGAAAAATGGCATAGCAATAATTGCTAAAAATGCTGGAACAGCTTCTGTGATTTCACCCCATTCAATTCTTGCTATATTTTTCATCATAAGGAAACCAACCATTATAAGTGCTGGTGAAGTAGCAAAACTTGGAATTACTGAAAATATTGGCCATAAGAATAAAGCAAGTATAAACAATATAGCAGTAACTATTGCAGTAAGACCTGTTCTTCCTCCTTCTTCAACACCAGAAGCAGACTCTACAAAAGTAGTGATTGTTGAAGTTCCAAGCATTGCACCAAATGTAGTACCAATAGCATCTGCTAAAAGTGCACCTTTTATACCAGGAAGTTTTCCATCTTTATCAAGCATATTACCTGATGATGCACAACCTATTAAAGTTCCTAATGTATCAAAAATATCTACGAATAAGAAAGATATTAAAATAGCAATAAATTGGAAAATACAAACTTGATTAATTTGCCTAAATCCTTCTGTGAATTGCATAAATGTACTTGCAAAACCCTCTTTTGGAATTTCTACTAATGCTCCATTAGGTATAACACTATAAAACCCTGCATCAGGATTTGGAACATAAATTCCTAAAACTTGACATATTATTCCAAGTATCCATGTAGCAAGTATTCCAAGAAGAATATTTCCCATAACTTTGAAATGCATAAATAGTGCTGTAATTAAAATACCAATTAAACACAACAAAGCAGATATAAGCATTGGGTTAATTTGTCCTGATTCAGTAAGTGCTACTTTGTTGAAAGCAATTAAAGAAACAGTAGTGGCATCACTTGGCAATAAAACTTTTGCATTAATTAAAGCAATTATTATTATGAAAAGACCAATACCTGCAGACACACCAGTTTTAAGTGAAACAGGAATTGAATTAAAAATTGCTTCACGAATATTTGTAAGAGAGAGTAAAATAAATATTAACCCTTCAACAAATACGGCTGCAAGTGCAACTTGCCATGATGCTCCCATACCTAAACATACAGTATAAGCAAAATATGCATTAAGTCCCATTCCAGCAGATAGGGCGAATGGTAGATTTGCTATAAGCCCCATGAGTATGGTTGCTACTGCTGAAGCAACTGCTGTAGCAGCAAAAACTGCACTACTTGGCATACCTGTTGCAGAAAGTATGCTTGGATTTACAGCCAAAATATATGCCATTGACATAAAAGTTGTAATTCCTGCTACAATTTCTGTTCGAACATTTGTATTATGTTCTTTTAGTTTGAAAAATTTTTCCATATTTTCCTCCTTTAAATATGTTTTTTCTCTTATATTTAATATTTCTTATATAATTCCTTAGCTTTTTCTTCAAGCGAATCTTCTTTTTCCTCAAGTGATGAAAAACCACTACTTACTTTATAATCTATACCCAGTTTTTTCATATTATGAGCAATAGCATGTTCAATAGCTGTTACTATATTCATATATCCAGTACATCTACACAAATTACCTGATATTAGTCTCTTTATTTCTTCTCTACTATATGGTTTGTTATCTCCAACTAACTCTACTGCTTTTAGTATAAATCCTGGAGTACAAAATCCACATTGAACTGCCGCTTGTTTTATAAACTCTTTTTGAACATCTGTTAGCTCTCCATTTTCATCAGTCAAACCTTCAACTGTTATAATATGTTTGCCCTCTGCCCACATAGATAAATATATACATGAATCTAAACATCTACCTTCAAGTAAAACAGAACATGCTCCACATTCTCCTACCTCACATCCTTTTTTCACTGAAGTAAGATTTAACTGATTTCTCAATGTGTCTAATAGAGATTCTCTATCGTCAACTGCAACTTCTACATCTTTGCCATTTACATTCATTTTTACAAAATGCTTAGCCATTTATTTTACCTCCTGCTCTACTTATAGATTCTTTGAGTGTTCTTATCGCTAACTCTTTAATAAGTTGTATACGAAAATCTTTTGAAGCTCTCCAACTATCTCTTGGATTAGTTCCTGATAAAGCTGCCTCACTATATTCTTTAAGAAATTGTTCATCTATATCTTTTAGCATTTTCCCTTTAGCAAAATTTTCACCTTCAACTACCCTCTTTGGTATTGGATTTGCTACACCATATGCAAGTTTTATATCTTCAATTTTTGTTTTTTTATCATCAAGTTTAACTAAGCAAGAACATCCTAAAGTTGTTATTTCCATAGCTTTTCTCTTACCATATTTTATATAATAACCATAAAAATTCTCATAATTACTTTTTGGTATTATAAATTTTGTTACAACTTCACATCTATCTTTTACAGTTTTACCTGGACCTAAATACCAATTAGAAATTGGAACTACTCTTATGCCATTTGGTCCTTTTAATTCTATATTCGCATCAAATGCTGACATAGTAGAAGCAGATTCTGCACTTGTTGCACCATTACAAATATTGCCACCAATTGTCCCAGCCCATCTTGTCTGTGGACCACCGACCATATCAACTGCTTCACCAAGAGATTTCATATATTTTTGTATTATATCATTATGTGTTATATTGTAAAAATTTGTAGCTGGTCTTATAACTATGTCACCATTTTGTTCAAGTGATATACCTTTTAACTCAGGAATATTATGTATAGACACAAGTGCTTTACCAGCATATTTTCCTTCTCTCATCCATATTAAGACATCTGTTCCACCACTTATTATTTCCGCATCTTCGTCTTTCTTTAACCACTCTATAGCATCATCTACACTACTTGCCTCATGAAACCATTTCATATCAAACATAATACTTTGCCTCCTCTCTATATCAAACCTTGTTTTTTAAATTCTGCAACAAGCCTTTGAGATGTCATAGGAAACTCATTCATCATACAACCAGTTGCATTTAAAACAGCATTTCTTACAGCTACTGCTGGAGGAACTGCTGGTGGCTCACCAAGTGCCTTATTACCATAACCTCCAGTTGGATCTTTCATATTTACAAACTCTACATGAAAATCTGGTGAATCCATTGCAGTTGGAATTTTATAATCAAGCCAATTATCATTTAAGACTCTACCAGTTTTTTCATCTACCAATAATTCTTCTGACATTGCATAACCTAAACTCATAGACATTCCACCGTGGACTTGTGCAATAGCTAAAGCTGGGTTCAAAATTGTCCCACTGTCATGAACATTTATTATGTCCTTTATAGTTATGAGCCCAAGTTTCATATCTATTTCTATATCAACAAAACAACATCCACTTGCAAAAGTATTAGTCGTTGTCTCTATAGATGCTTCTGCATGAATGTGATTGTTTAAGCCATCCTTTTCATATATTGCATTTGTAGCTAACTCTGCCATAGTGAGTATTACTTCGCCAGATTTTTTGATAATTACATTATTATTATCTACATCTAAATCTTCTACTTTATATTCTGGTTTCATATGAATTGCATATTCTAAAATATTCTTTTTAAATATCTGTCCACATTTATGTATTGCATTTCCACAAACATAAGATTGTCTACTTCCATATGCACCACTATCGTATGGAGTTAAGTCAGTATCTTGTGTTGACATTATATAAACCTTATCAAAAGTTATACCTGTTGTTTCTGCTGCAATTTGAGAGAATACAGTATCTGCACCTTGCCCTATCTCTGTTGCTCCAATTTGAAGTTGCATTGAACCATCTTGATTTAAAATCATCCTTACACCAGATACTTCAAGTGATATAGGCCATACTGCTGTTTGATACATAAAACAACACATACCTACACCCCTTCTTATATTGCCTGTTTGATTTTTATATTTCTCTCTTTTTTCTTCCCACTTTATATGGTCATGACCTATCTTCATAGCATCTTTTAAACCATAAGTATAAAAAACATTGCCTCCATCTTTAAATCCTTCCTCTACAATGTTATCCATTCTAAATTTATAAGGATCAAGACCTGCTTTAAAACATAAATCGTCAGCCAATGTTTCTGCAAATGATACAGACTGTGGAACTCCATATGCTCTCATAGCTCCACTTGTAGGAGAATTTGTATATACTGTATATGCCTCTGAACTACATCCCATTGGATTCTTATATAAGTTTTTAAATATTCCAGCACATTTAGCAGTTATAGAATTGCCATGGCTTGCATATCCACCGTTTGCTACATAATTTGTAATTTTTCTAAATAACAATTTACCATCTTTAGTACATACACCTTTGATATCAGCATCCATTCTATGTCTTGTCCTTGTAGATACTATTGTCTCTTCTCTGCTAATTTCAAGCAAAACTGGGTGCCCATTTACTTTGGTTGTAAGCCAAGCATTCAGTGGTTCATATAAAGCGTCTTGCTTATTTCCAAAACCACCACCTATATATGGCTTAATAATACGAACCTTACCCATTGGAACTCCAAGTGCATGAGCTACACATCTTCTAACTATATGTGGAATTTGTGTTGAAGCGACAACTGTGATTTTACCATTTGTATCTACATATGCATAAGATACTGGTAGTTCAAGATGACTATGAGATATAAGAGGTGTTTTTACATTCTTTACTATTTCTACTAAATTTTCAGCACCATATTGTTTTTTTGCTTCTTCCATCGCTTTATCATAGTCAAAGTCTTTATCTGTTTTAAAATCAATATGTGCTATAACATTGTCTTTAAATAAATTCGGATGAAGAGGTGTTGCATTTTTATCAAGCCCCTCCCTCGCTGTAGTAAATACAGGATATTCTTTATATTCAACTTTTATTTTTTTAAGAGCCTTTGTTGCTGCTACTTCATCCAATGCAACTACTGCTGCAATATCATCTCCATAATATCTAACTCTTTTATTTAATAAATGCCTATCGCATAAATCTCTATGCCCCGGATCAAGCGAATATGGATGTCCAGCAGTAGGAAATTCAATATCTGGAACATCAAAACAAGTAAAAACGCCAACCACTCCATCTACTTTTTTTGCTTCTTCAATATCAATACTAACTACTTCACCATTTCCAATAGTAGAATGAAGAACTTTTGCAACATAACTATCTTTAGGAGCAAGATCAGCAGAATATTTAGCTCGCCCTGTTACTTTTCCATAGGCATCAACTCTAAGTTCTGTCCTTCCAACATATTTACCGATAAATTTATCATACTCCATAAATATTCCCCTCCTATAAATCTATAAATAAATTTTATTAAAGTCACTTTACACTATCATTTTAATTTTACAATGTTTTTTAATAAATTTCAACAAAAATATTAAAATTTTATTAAGAAATCTAAAAAAATTTTAATTACTTTTTTAATCATATATTAAATTCTCCTTTATAAAAAGTTTATTTTATTCAACAATGAGCTCGCAATGCTCGCCCCTACGAATACATTTTTAAAAAAATTTATTTTTTATTTTATTTAACTGTGGGCTCGCAGTGCTCGCCCCTACTGTATGTTCTTGCTCAGTACTACGAGAGTGTTTTTACAAAAATTATTTTTTATAATATTCAATTATACTTAAATTCTATATTGAGCAATGTAAGCCCCTTTGCTGGTAGAGTAAAACCTGCATATCTTCTATCTTTTTTATCTAAGATTGTTTTTATATACTCTACATCCCACATATTCATACCAATTTTTAATAATGTTCCACAAATTATCCTAACCATGTTATATAAAAATCCATTTCCAACTATATAAATATTTATAATTTTATCATTTTTTATTATATCTATTTTTTCAATATTTCTAACTGTACTCTGACCATTTTTTACTGTATTTGACTCTGGATTCACAAAACTTTTAAAATCATGCTCTCCTATTAGATATCGACTCGCTTTGATCATTTTTTCTATATCTACATCATAATATACAAAATGTGTATATCTATCTAAAATTGGATTTCTTACTTTATCGTTGTATATTTTGTATAAATATGTTTTTTTTGACTCTACTTTTCTTGGCTCAAAGTCATCATCTACAGCAAATGAATCTTTTATAACTATATCACTTGGCAATAAATTATTTATGGCAAAAAATATTTTGTTTGCATTTACTTTTCTATTTGTATCAAAAACAGCAACATTACCTTCTGCATGGACACCAGCATCAGTTCTACTCGTGCCTATTAGTTTTATGTCGTCATCTATAAGTTCGCAAATCACCTTACTTATAACAGTTTTTATATCTATGCCAGTCTTGCCACTATCCCAACCATTATAATTAGTGCCATCATATCCAATTTTTAAACATATTCTCATACATTCATTATATCATTTTCTGTTTTTTTATTCTACAAAAAACCGAACTTTATAGTTCGGCTTTCACATCGCTCTTTTCAAATTCTTCTAATTTTCTTATCTCATTATCATCTTCTATTTCTTGATTTTTCTTTACTCTCTTTTTAAATATTAAATCTTTTGCTTTATATTCTTTTATTTCCTTTTCACCATTGTTTAAATTGACAGCAACTCTCACAAGCTGTTTTAATATATTTACACTTATAACAACTCCTGTCAATTTGTCATTAGTTTTTACATCATCACCTACATTTGGCATTGTCTTATTGAGTTCGTCATAAACATTTTGCTCATTACTCAAACAACACATAAGCCTTCCACAACAACCTGATATCTTGTTAGGATTTAAACTTATGCCCTGTTCTTTTATCATATTAACTGAAACAGGCTTAAATTCTGATAAAAAAGTAGAACAACAAAATGGTCTTCCACATGGTCCTACCCCTCCAATTATCTTTGTAGCATCCCTAACACCAACTTGCCTAAGCTCTATTCTGACTCTAAAAATGCTCGCTAAATCTTTTACTAATTCTCTAAAATCTATACGGTTGTCAGAAAAAAAATAAAATAAAATCTTGGTTCTATCAAATGTATATTCACACTCTAAAAGCTTCATCGCTAAATTGTGCTTCTTTATACACTCGTTGCACTTTGTCATAGCTTCTGCTTCTTTTTCTTTATTTTCCATGTGAGTCTTGTCATCATCTTCTGTAGCTTTTCTTATAATACTCTTTAATGCAGTTTTTAATTCTGAACTGTCTACCTCAATATAGTTTTTTACTACTGTCCCGTATTCAACCCCTCTTATAGTTTCAACTATGACATGGTCTCCAACTTCCACTTCATTGTTATCTTTACTAAAATAATACATTTTACCTACATTTCTAAATTTTACACCTATACATATATTCATACTCATATATATATCTTTTTCACTCCTATGTTTTTAGCTTTATATATTACATTTATTATATTTTGTTTTATATCTATATTATATATTGAATCATTAATAATACTATATATTTCATCTAAAAAGTAATTTATTGTCATAAAACTATTTGATGTTGAAAAATCTATAATTTCTGATTTCAATAAAGTATTCTCTATGAATTTTATATCTATTGTATTTTTATATACTAATACATCTCTTAAAAAAATAGCATATACATTCAATATGTTTAAAATCTCATTTTTGTCTAACTCTTCAAAAAAACTTGAAATTTTATAATAAGAGTAAAATTTATAATTTAATAAAAATACTATAGCTTCTCTATATTTTTCATAGTCAATATTTTTTACTTCTTCTACATCATATAATTTGATACATCTACTCTTTACAGTGTCAAGGATTAAGTTCTTATTTTTTACTATTAAAAAAAATATAACATACTCTGGTGGTTCTTCAAGAGTTTTTAGCAAAGTATTTTGAGAATCATTTTTTAAAGTATCTGCATCAAAAATCACATATATTTTATAATTAGCAATATATGGGGATATATCTATGTCATCTATTATATAATCTCTTATAAATTTTACTGAATACTTATTCTCTTCACTCGTTATTATTTTTAAATCTGGATGATTACCTTTTTCAATCAAATTCTTATCAAAGCCTATATCTATAGCAAAATTTTTAATACTGTTTTTAATATCTTCATATTTTTTTGTCTCTATCATATATGCATTATAAAATTTATCAGATTTAATTTTTAACATTTTTTACTCTCTATATATTTATGTATTCTATCAACACACTTGTCTATATCATCATTTTTAAACCTAACATCTATTCCAAGTTGTTTTATGTTTTCTTCACTAAAATCTATATTATCTGCCTTTATTCTTCTTTCCATCTCATCATATTTTGGTATTTTTTGCTCACTCTCTCTTTTCTTAGCCCTCTCATATCGCAAATTTTCTTCAACTTCTATATAGATAGGTATTACTTTGTTTTTTCCAAAATAATTTATAAAACTTTTATAAGATTCAAGTGTCCCTATTACTATATAATTAAAATCGTCTTTTATATTACCATCATCTATAGTAGCATAATACCAATCCCCAAATACTGTATGATATACTCTCTTTTCAATAATTTTATTTTTTTTATCAAGTAATTCTTTTTCATTTACAAAAGCATATTCAATACTATCTCTCTCCCCATCTCTTTTTGGCCTCGTAGTATATGTAGTTATTGGTTTTAAACTCTTATCATTTGATATTATTTTTCTATATATACTATCCTTTCCTGTTGCAGATTTTCCAATAATACAAAATATCATAACTTACCTCGGCAAAGCATCAATTATAGGAACTACAGCTTCATTCTCCTCTCCTGGTGCAACACCTACATTTACCGATTCAGATTCCATTGGCTCATCTATTTCATATGAAATGACAGGAGCCATACTACTTATATTACTTCCTGTTGCTACACCTATAGGAGTTATTATTTCTCCTGTTGGCATTGGTACTAATACATTTGAGTCAAAATCTGATATAGGAGTGCTATTCATTAAATCTTCAAACTCATTTTCTTCATTTAAAAATTTTACATCTACAGTTGTCCAAGTTTTTGCTTTTACTACAATATTCCCATTATAATAGTAAACTATCTCATCAGAAAGTGCAATATAGCCTTCTACATTATTTCCAACTATTTCTTTTTTTTGTGCATTTGGTCTCATCCTTGACAACTGACCATTTTTTTCACCACGGCCAAGCGATAAAAAGTATATATTGTTTACATTTATATTTAACAAACCTACAGCACAATACTGTTTGTCATTTACTGTCCCTAAGTAATCTTCTATATTGTCACTATATCTTTTATATTTTATAGCATAATTCCCATTAGGATCTTTATCATCTTCACTTAAATATGCCAAATACTGTGGAGAATCTTTACTCCCAAGTAAATCTTCATTGACAAAATCATCATAATTTTTATCTCTCTCTATTTTTACAAGTTTTCCTTTTTCAAAATGATAGATTTGTCCACCATATTTGAGTTGCCCTTCTTTTCCAAATGAAGTACTGTCAAAATAAAATAACTCTCCATTTTTATCAATCCATTCATCCATAGCAAAAGACATATCTTCTTTTCTATATCTAATTCCCCTGTCATCAGTAATAAAAAAGCTATCTTCCATATCATTGTCTATTGTAAAACTTATACTCGGATTTTCTTTTTTTATATTTATGTTTGACAAATAAGGATAATTAATTATTGTTACTATTACATTATAAAATATAAGTATTGAAACAGTAATCATTATCACAGATAAAACTATTCTTATTATACTATTTATAAATACTTTTTCTCTTTTAGTATATCTACTCATTAAGCATTATTTTTCTTTGGCAATACTAAAATCCATAATATAATTGGAATAAATGAACTTAAATAACTCAACACTTGTGAATCATAATGTGGATCAATTTTTTTTATGGCTTTATCATGACAATATCCTTTACATATGACATTGATTATAAAACTCAAAAAACCACCTATTCCAGGAACAAACTCTACTACATAATTAATTAACCACCACCAAACAAATATTTTTTTCTCAATTTTTATATCACCTAATGAGAAAACACTATCGCATGTCAAGTCTGCTAAAATATACAAACTATAAAATGGAATAAAAGCATATACTGGATTTTTATAATTATATGCTTCAAACACCTTTTTATAACTTAGTGATGTAAATACATACGAAATAAAAAAATAACTACCAATTAAAATTGCAAAACCTCCTCCAAATCCAATAAGAGCATTTAAAATATCTCTTTCTGACATAATGCTACCTCCTTATAAAATTATTTATTATATTATATATTTTTTCTATATCATTTAAGTCATATAAATTTTTACTATACTCTATTTTATATATATCTTTTACATCAGTCAATAGTATATCATAATTATTTACATCACCCTTAAACCCTTTATTAGTTTCACTTCGGGCTATCCCTATTGTATATATTTTATTAAATATTTTCTTTATATCTAAATATTCAGATGTGTTTACTAATGTAGAATATCCTTCAACTATAATTAAATCTATATCAATTTTTTCTGACATATATTTTACATTTAACAAAATCTCCAATAAAGTTGGCTCTTTGTGAACCTTATAAACTGCTATACTTTTTGAAGACACACAAGATATTTTTGCTCCTGCTTCTGAAAACACATATGAATCTTTCCCTTCCTTATCAATATCAAGACCATGTACATCATGCTTTATAGTAGCAACATTTATATTATTTTCTGACATTCTTTCTATTAATTTTTTTATAAAAGTTGTCTTCCCACTTCCAGAGTATCCAACTACTTGTAATATAGGTATATTCATATTATTCTTTCCTATTTTATAACTTCAACCATATCTCCTGCTTTTGCAGAACCCTCTTCAACTACTTCTGCGAATATACCTTCTCTTGGCATTACACAGTCTCCAGCTTTTTTTCTTATCTCACAATCAAAATGACACTCTTTTCCTATTTGAGTAACCCTAAGTTTTGCCGTCCCTACTTTTAGCATTGTCCCTATTGGCAATTCATATAATGTAATACCTGGTGTTATAAGAATGTTTTCTGCAAATGCTCCAGGCAATAATTTAAAATCAATATTCTTTTGAACTTTATCAACACTATTTTGACTGAGCAAACTTACCTGCCTATGCCAATCTCCTGCATGTGCATCACCAACTATTCCGTGATGCAATTTAAAATCTACATGGTCAATTGGCTTTTTTTGTAATCCTTTTTTTTCACTTGTGCATACTGCTATTATTTTTGCTTCTTCCTTCGCACAGTTAGCACTTCCTTCTCCTTTTAACATATCAATGCCATGCTTTATCGGTTCAATAACACTCATAAAATTCTCCTTTGCTGCTTTTTCACTACCTGGAAGATTAAGTATCAAAGTTCTATTTCTTATTCCACAAACTGCTCTTGACAAACAAGCTCTATTTGTAATTTTCATACTCTCATATCTCATAAGTTCTGGTATGCCAGGTATTTGTTTTTGTATTACAGAAATAGTTGCTTCAGGTGTATTATCCCTTACAGAAAAACCTGTTCCTCCTGTTGTTATAAGCAAATCTACTTTCAATTCATCAACACATTTTATAAGTTCTTTTTTTATTCCTTCTATATCATCTGAAATTATATTTTCATATATAACTTGATATTTGTTTTCAATTAATATTTTTTTTATTGCTGGCCCAGAAGTATCTATTCTCTCTCCCCTACTTCCTTTATCACTAATTGTTATAACTGAAGCTTTTAAACTTTCCATTAGCCCTCCTTTTTATCCACCTATTTGATTCATATTTCTATGTGCCTTACTCCTACTTGTATAAGACAACTCATCATGCTTCTCTGGTTTTTTATATATTGCCTCTTCCAATTTTTTCTTCATCTGAATATCGTCAAGACCTTTTATGTTTATTTCATCACTTGAATGTAAACAAGGTTTTATTTTTCCATCTGCTGTTAATCTTATTCTATTACACTCACTGCAAAAATGATTATTAACTGGGCTTATGAGACCAATATTACCTTTCGCATTTGGTATCTTATATAATTTTGCTACTCCACCATCTTTTTCTATTACTTCCAAATTTCTATTTTTTAATTTATCAAGAACCACAGTGTATGGTATGAATGCATTTTTATCAAAATCTCCACTATCATACATAGGCATAAGCTCTATAAACCTAACATCTATATCTCTATCAATAGTCATATTAGCAAAATCTTCTATCTCATCATCATTAAAACCACCAATTAAGACAACATTTAGTTTTATCTTCTTAAACCCTGTCTTATATGCTACATCTATCCCTTCTAATACATCTTTTATATTTCCACCACCTGTTATGTATTTGTATTTTTCTTCATTTAAACTATCTATACTTATATTTATCCTATCAAGCCCTGCAGATTTTAAATCTCTTGCAAGTTTAGACAACAACACTCCATTTGTAGTTAAGCATAATTCTTCTACACCTTGAACGCTTTTTATTTTCTTAACTATATTTATTATATTCTTTTTTATTAGCGGTTCACCACCTGTAAGCCTTATCTTTTTTATACCAAGATTCACAGCTGCTTTTACACAAGAAATAATTTCCTCTTCTGAGATTATATCTGAATGAGGTTTTTTCTCTACAGTTCCTGGTGGCATACAATACCTACATCTTAAATTGCACTTATCAGTTAAAGATATTCTTAAATATGAAATTGTGCGACCATATTTATCTATCATTTTTTCCTCATAGTTTTAATATTTTCCAAATGTGCAATTTGGATAATGACAAGTTGAACACATTTGACATAAACCACTATTACCTATTTTAATTAGTTCTTTTTTCTCAAATTTCTTATTTGAAAATATTTGTGGAAGCAACACATCAAACATAGTAGTAGGAAGAGATATTGCTGCTCCAGGAATACCTAATATTGGAATATCATCCTTATATGCAACTAATGTCATATTACCTGGTTGAGCCGGAATTCCATATGATATTATTTCTGCTCCTGTGTTTTTTATTGCCAAAGGAGTTACATCATCAGGGTCAACAGACATCCCTCCCGCACAAATTATAAAGTCAGCACCTTTATCTATTAGAGAGTTAATTTTACTTTTTATCATTTCTTCGTCATCATCACATATTTCAACAGATATTATATCACAAGGAAATTTATCAAGCTTCTCTCTACAAACTTTTTCAAATTTATCTTCTACTATATTATTATACACTTCAGAGCCAGTTATTACAACCCCTATATTTTTATGTGAAAATGGAAGTAAATCGTATAATTTTTTGCCCTTACATAGGGTTTCTGCCTTTATTATTTTTTCTTCTACTACAGCAATAGGAACTACCCTCATAGACACAAGCCTATCACCTTTTTTTACATGATAATGATTTGGAATAGTTGCTATAGTTATGTCTCCTATCATATTTATTTCATTTAATAAATCAACATCTACAACAAACATACCTTCTTTATCTGCTATGAGTAAAATTTTTCCTTCGCTTACATCTTTTAAATGTGCATTCTCCACTTGTGTCATTTTTGATAATCGTATAGCAGCATCTTCTTCATGTATTTCATTTGCATTATCTTCCCATATATAAATATGTTTTTTACCTATTGACAAAAGTTTTTTTACATCTTTTTCTTCTATAATATGTCCCCTTTTAAAAAGTGGGCCTTTGAACCCATCAAACATTGCAGTAATGTCATGACATAATTTTAAACCTATTGCATCTTCTACTTTTACTTTTTTCATTTTCACTCCTATGTTTTCTTTTGTTTTTTTTCAAAAAAATTTATTAATAATAATACCCCAGATGATATAACCATATTTATTATTACCCAAAACATAGCCTTGTAATCATCATTTATTCTCCACAACTGATATACAGTAGTTGCTATTGTAGCTGTTTTACCTGGAGTATATCCACATATCATACTTGTTGCTCCAAATTCACCAAGAGCTCTAGCAAATGATAAAACAGTTCCTGCAATTAAACCTTCTTTACATATAGGAAGTTTTATTAAAAAAAAAGTTATAAATCTATTTGCACCTAAATCCATACTACACTCACTATATGTTTTATCATATGCTTCAAATGAACTTCTTATTGTTCTATACATTAAAGGAAATATAACAACTGTGGTTGACAAAATTGCCGACCACCAGTTCATAGTCCATCTTAAATTAAAAATTTCTAAAAATAATTTTCCTAATAGCCTTTTTGGACCAAAAAGTCTAAGTAATAAATATCCTATAACGGTTGGAGGAAGAACAAGTGGCAAAGTAAAAAATACATCAAGCACCCCCCTTGCGGCTCTCGGAATTTTCACTATACAATTAGCCAAATATATACTTACAAAAAAAACTATAATTGTACTTATAAAAGCTATTCTTATTGAATTGTATAAAGGATACAAATCCATATATTAACTAAGTGGAGTAAACCCAACTTCTTCAAATATTTTTTTTGAAGTATCACTCTTTAAGTAGTCTAAAAATTTTTTTCCTTCTTCTATATTCTTTGATGCTTTTAAAACTGCTGCTGGATATATGACTTGACCACACATATCTTTTGTCGCTGTATCAACAACCTCTAAATTTGCTGAATAAGCATCAGTTTGATATATTATACCACAATCTACTACAGATTCTACTACTTGAGAAGTTACTTCTTTTACATTTGTTCCATAAGTCAATAAGCCTTCATTTGCTAACTGTTCTTCGTCTAATTTGAAATAGTCAAATATTTTTTTTGTATATTGCCCAACAGGAACATCGCTATTTCCTATAGCGAGAAATACATCTTTAGATTTTAATTTTTCCACTAAAGTATTAAATGAATCTATTTGTTTCTCATTTTTATCTGTTACAGCAAGCGCTACTTTATTTTCAAGTAAATTAAATCTTGTGCTACTGTCAATTAGATTGAGACCTTGTTCAGTATCTGTTCCTTTATCAAGTTGATTCATCTGTTTTGGAGCTGCTGATATAAATATATCACACTCAGCACCTTCTTCTATCTGTGTCTTT
>CAMJKC010000015.1 GCA_946406305.1 uncultured Lachnospiraceae bacterium | reverse complement strand
GATACAGAAAAGTTACTTTATGAATTTAACAGAGAAGAGATTAAGATGCTTGGAAGGGTAATTTATTTAAGAAGTGATAGAGATAAAGAAAATGTAGAATATTATCAAGATGTTATGCATTATTTTATAGATATAGATTTTAAAACAACAGAAAATATTTTTAATGAGGCAGTGGCTATTTTTAATGTAGTGAATAAGATAGGGTGCCACATTTATATAAAATAAATAAAAATTTTAGGAGGATTTTAAATGATATCAGCAGGAGAGTTTAAAAATGGACTTACACTTGAAGTTGAGGGTAAAGTAGTCCAAATAATGGAGTTTCAACATGTTAAACCAGGAAAGGGGGCAGCATTTGTTAGAACAAAATTGAGAGATATTATAAATGGTGGGGTTACAGAAAAAACTTTTAGACCTACAGAAAAATTTAATCCAGCAGTTATAGAAAGAGTAGATATGCAATATCTATATGATGATGGCGATATGTATAATTTTATGAATAATAATACATTTGAACAAATCGCTCTTTCACATGAACAAGTTGGAGAGGCGATGAAGTTTGTAAAAGAAAATGAGACTTGTAAGGTAATGTTTTATAATGGGACAGTGTTTAGTGTAGAGCCACCACAAAAAGTAACTTTAGAAGTAACTGACACTGAGCCTGGAATAAAAGGCGACACACAGACAGGGGCTATGAAACCTGCAGTGGTGGAGACAGGAGCAAGCATTATGGTTCCTCTGTTTATAAATAAGGGCGACAAAGTAGTAATATCAACCGAAACTGGTAAATATCAAGAAAGAGGATAATAAAAAAAATAAGATTTTATTAAAGCGATTTAGTAAAATCTTTATTTTTTATTATAAAAAAGGAGTTTTAAATGTTATCTTTTAAAGGTGGAGTGCATCCAAAAGACCATAAAAATTTAGCAAAAGATAGGCCTATAAGAGAAATAAATGCTAAAGACATATTAGTTTATCCTACAAGTCAACATATAGGAAAAAAAGCTATACCAATTATAAAAATTGGCGAGAGAGTTCTCGTTGGTCAAATAATAGCAAAAGCAGATGACGGAATCTCTGCTAATATAATATCATCTGTGTCTGGGACTTTAAAAGCAATAGAAGATAGGCTTACACCAAATGGTGAATATGTAACTTCTATGATAGTAGAAAATGATTATAAGTATGAAACTATACCAAACTTTGGAGAAAAGAGAGATTATAAAAATTTGTCAGCAGATGAAATAGTTGAAATAGTAAAGGAGGCTGGAATAGTAGGACTCGGAGGTGCAAATTTTCCTACTGATATTAAAATGTCTCCGAAAAACAGAGACCAAATAGAATACCTTTTGATAAATGCAGCAGAGTGTGAACCTTATATAACTTCAGATTATAGGATGTTGCTTGAGATGCCAGACAAACTCATAAGAGGCATAGAAGTAATGCTAACTGTATTTAAAAAAGCACATGCTATTATTTGTATAGAAGATAACAAAAAAGATGTATATGAGTTATTTGAAAAAAAATTGTTTGGTAATTTGAATGTATCTGTAGAATTACTTAAGACAAAATATCCTCAAGGAGGAGAGAGGGAACTCATATATGCTGTGACAAAGAGAAAAATAAATAGTAAAAAATTACCTGCCGAAGCAGGAGTTATTGTAAACAATGTAGGGACTGTAATAGCAGTTGCTGATGCTGTTTGTTATAACATTCCTCTTATATATAAAATAATAACTCTTTCTGGCGACGGTATGCATGATACTGGAAATATAAAAGCGAGAATAGGAATGCAATATAAAGAAGTTATAGATGAGGTCGGAGGACTAAAAGAAGGAGTAGAAAAGATAATAAGTGGTGGTCCTATGATGGGAGTAGCTATTTATGACTTATCAGTTCCTGTGACGAGGGGGACTTCTGCTATTATTGCATATGAAAAAGACCCTATCAAAAAACAAGTTGAGACTAATTGTATAAGCTGTGGAAGATGTGCAAAAGTTTGTCCTATATTTTTGATGCCTATGCTCCTTTATAAAAAATCTAAAGAAATGGATATAGAAGGTTTTAATAAACTTTATGGTATGGAGTGTATTGAATGTGGCTCTTGTAGTTATATATGTCCTGCAAAAAAACCACTTGTGCAGAGTATTAAAGTGATGAAAAAAGAAAGTATAAAAAAAGAAAGAGAGGAAAAGCATAATGGTAAATAATTTTAATGTATCAAGTGCACCTCATATTAGAGATGAAAATACAACTAAGGATATAATGCTTGATGTCATAATTGCACTTATTCCAGCAATGGCTTTTGGAGTATATACATTTGGGACACATGCCTTAACGATAATAATTGCGACGGTTATAACCTGTGTGTTATCTGAGTTTTTATTTAATATTGTAACAAGAAGAAAAAACAGCATAGGAGATTTGTCAGCTGTTGTAACAGGTATAATTTTGGCATTAAATATGCCACCGACAGTTGAATTATACATACCTATATTGGGGAGCATATTTGCCATTGTTGTTGTAAAAATGTTGTTTGGTGGCTTAGGTCAAAATTTTATGAACCCAGCATTAGCAGCAAGGGCATTTCTCGCTATATCTTTTGCAAGTAGTATGAATACATTTGTGTATGATGGAGTGACAGAGGCGACACCACTCATTTTATTAAAAAGTGAAAAGCAAGTTGATTTGTTAAAAATGTTTATAGGTTTTATACCAGGAACTATAGGTGAAGTATCTGCCTTAGCAATACTCATTGGTGCTACTTATTTGTTGATAAAGAAAATAATAGATTATAAATTGCCTCTCGCGACTCTTGTATCTTTTGTTTTGTTCTTACTCATATTTAGTGGGAAGGGCTCAAATGCTAATTATGTATTAGGGCAAGTGCTTGGAGGCGGACTTCTTTTTGGAGTATTTTTTATGGCAACTGATTATGTCACAAGCCCTGTGACAGATTTTGGAAAAGTTTTGTATGGTATTTTTTTGGGAATATTGATAGGGATATTTAGAGTTTTTGGTAAGAGTTCTGAAGGAGTGAGTTTTTGTATACTCATAGGCAATTTATTTGTTCCGTTTATAGAAAGGATAACAATTCCAAGACCATTTGGCAAAGGAGGGAGATAATGAAGAAAAACAGTATTTTTAGAGATGCATTGATTTTGTTTTTGATAACCTTTGTCCTTTCGGTGCTACTTTCAAGAGTAAAAGTTATGACACAGGGTCGAATAGATATGATAAACGAAGAAATTTTAAAAAAAGCATATCTTAGTGTTTGTGAAAATTATTATAGGAGTGAAGATGTCACATCTCAAATAATAAATAGTTTAAATATTAGTAAGGCGAGCCTTAGAAATTGTAATGTCGCATATAATGAAGCGGGAGAAAAATGTGGGTATATAGTTAGTGCTGATATTGCAGGATATGGAGGGAACATAAATGTATTGGTGGGCTTTACAGTAGATGGAGAAATAAGAGGGATAGAATATCCAGAAAGTTTACAAGAGACACCAGGAATAGGAATGAGAGTATTAGATGAAGATTTTAAAAAGAGTTTTATAGGTTTAAGTTATGATAATTATGATAATGTTGATACAATAACTGGTGCCACTATATCTTCTACGGCAGTTTTACAAGCTGTAAGCCTTGCAACTGATTGTGTCAATAAGATGAAGAATAGGGGGTTATAACAATGGATACTGAAAAGAAAAAATCTTTTGGTGAAATAGTTATAAATGGTTTATTTAAAGAGAATCCAACTTTTGTGCTGATGCTCGGTATGTGTCCTACACTTGCAGTAACTACGAGCCTCACCAATGCAATAGGTATGGGGCTCTCTACAACTTTTGTTTTAATTTTGTCAAACCTTATAATTTCTATTTTAAAAGATATAATACCAGATAGAGTTAGAATACCTTCTTATATAGTTATAGTTGCAACACTTGTAACTATTGTTCAGCTTATAATGCAAGGATATTTTCCTTCTTTATATTCTTCGCTTGGTATATATGTCCCACTTATAGTTGTAAACTGTATAATACTTGGAAGAGCAGAAAGTTTTGCTTCAAAAAATACACCAATAGATTCTCTCGCCGATGGAATAGGGATAGGGTTTGGATTTACTATTGCTATAAGTTTAATAAGTATAGTTAGAGAATTATTAGGTGGTGGCTCTATTTTAAATATGGTTTTTATTCCAGAAAAATATCACATAATGTTATTTGTGTTGGCTCCTGGTGCATTTTTAGTCCTCTCTGTGCTCATCGCTATACAAAATAGTCTAAGAAGAAAAAAAGGAAAAGAAAATGTAAGTTGTGATATGAATTGTGCAAATTGTAATATACATAAATTTGATAAAGGAGAATAATGATGAATCTATTAATGCTTTTTATATCATCTTCTCTCGTTAGTAATGTAGTTTTGAGTAGATTTTTAGGGATATGCCCATTTTTAGGTGTTTCTAACAAAGTAAAAACTGCAAGTGGGATGGGAATAGCTGTTGTATTTGTAATTTTTATATCAACTTTTGTGACTTTTATTATAAACAGATATTTATTGTTGGCGACAGGAATATTTAACACTGACCTTACATATTTACAAACTATAGTTTTTATTTTAGTTATAGCAGCATTAGTTCAAATGGTAGAAATGTTCTTGAAAAAATTTATAAAGCCTTTATATGAAGCACTTGGAGTTTATCTTCCACTCATAACTACAAATTGTGCTGTTCTTGGTGTTGCATTAACAGTAGTTGATATAAAAAAATACCCTACAATAAAAGAGGCTCTCGTATATGCATTGGGGACGAGCATAGGGTTTTTATTAGCTATAGTAATGCTTGCAACTATTAGAGAAAGAATTGAAAATAATAATATACCAGAGGCTTTTAAGGGAAAACCTATAGTATTAGTAACTGCAAGTCTTATGTCTATAGCTTTTTATGGCTTTTCTATGCTTAATATAGGAGGGTAGGCTATGAAGATTATGATAGTATCTACATTACTTATGGGGACACTTGGAATTTTGATAGGGTTAGTCCTTGGATTTTTTTCAAAAATATTTTATGTAGAAGTTGATGAAAATATAAAAAAGATTAGAGATATTTTGCCAGGAAATAACTGTGGCGGATGTGGATATGCAGGTTGCGACAATTTGGCAGAGGCCATTGCAAAAAATGAAGCAGATGTCAATGCTTGTCCAGTAGGTGGAGTAGAGGTTGCAAATAAGATATCAAAATTGCTTGGGAAAGAAAGCAAAGAGACAGATAAAAAAGTTGCGTTTGTAAGCTGTGATGGAAATTGTAAAAATGTGAGCAAGATTTATAATTACAACGGACCTATGAGTTGCAAAATGATATCTAAGATGCCAAATGAAAATGATAAAAGATGTAGATATGCTTGTATAGGCTGTGGAGACTGTATGAGTGTTTGTGCTTTTGGTGCAATAAAAATAATTGATGGCGTAGCAGAGATAGATAAAGAAAAGTGTGTATTTTGTAAAAAGTGTATAGAAGTGTGTCCTAAGCATGTAATAAATGAAGTCTTTTATGAAAGAAGTGTGAGAGTTAAATGTAGTTCTAAAGATATAGGGAAAATAGCAAAAGATGTGTGCAGTGTTTCTTGTATTGCTTGTAAAATATGTGAGAAAAATTGCCCTGAAAGTGCAATAAAGGTAGAAAATAATGTGTCACATATTGACTATGAAAAATGCACTGATTGTAAAATTTGTGTAGAAAAGTGCCCAAGAAAATGCATAGTAGCAGTATAAAATAGTGAAAAAATGGTTGTAAATGTAAATATTAAGTAGTATTTTATAAAAAAAGGCTAAAAAAAGCTTATTTAAAGTTCAAAAAAAATACACAATTATGGGGTAAAATAGAAGAAGGTGATCCATATTTTTGTTGATAATTTATTGAAAACTTTAAAAATTATGATATAAAATATGTTATAATAATTTTAAATATTATGTATGCAAGGAGGTATTAAAAATGCATTACAAAAATATTAGAAACACTTTATTATTTATGGTTATTTCTTTAGTTTTAGCAAATGGTGTAATGGCTGCAAGTTTAGCAGGAGGTCAAGCTAATACAGGAGAGACTGAAGTTTGGGATAATCCAGATAATTATGATGAATTTGGTAATCTTTTACCACAATACGAACAATGGGATTTTAGCGATGTTGAGGAAGAAGATTTCACAGAACCAGATATAATACCAACTATTAATTTTAAAGCCCCAAATTTAAATAATGCTACTTATACTTATGGAAATGGGACACTAACTATAAAATGTGATGGAATCACTTATAATGTTTTTGGTAAAGATAGTTTAGGATATTTTACAAAAGTCTCTGTAGGTGGTGAAACATACTCAATAGAAAAATATGGTATTATTGCAGATGATTGCTATTTATATAATGGAGAGTATTATGATGTAGATAGTGAAGGTTATATGGTAGGTTACAAAGAAGTATGGAAAGAGCATAATGATATAAATAGAAGAGGTGGAACTGCAGATTACGAAAAAGTAGAGTTGCTTTTTAGACATGAAGTTCCTTTCAATACATTGTATAAAAATAGACCACTCACAGAAGAAGAAAAAGAGAATTTGTATCAAGGACCAGGTGTAGACTTATCTCAAATGTCTTTTGGGTTAAATAGTCAAGGTTCTGCAAATGTAGTGAAAAAAAGAGATGTTGTAAAAACACCAGCAAATGATAAGATAGGATATACGAAAAAGCATGCAATGGAAGACCCTATTGATCCAATGAAATGCAAATCGGCTAAAAGTTATTAAGTGATGATGCTTTATGTATATTTATGAGTTGAGAAGTAAGAAAGAAAAAAACTATATTGTTATAATATAAAATTTTAAAACTTTGGCTAGCAATAGTCAAAGTTTGTTTTTATATAAAGTTATTAAAAAGAATTATAAAATAAAAAGGAGAAAAAAATGTATAAAAAGTATATAAAAAGGTTATTTTTATTAATTAGCTCTGTTTTAATTCTATTTACATCTTCATGTGGCATAGCAACAAATTTGAAAGATGGTAGTTTTATAATAGGTATTATGGAAAGGGAAAATAATAAGAATAGGATAAAAGGAACACTCTATAAAGAAGCAACTCTTAATAATATAGATAAATCAACTATGGAAAATGATATTTTTCGTGATGACAATGGAGTAGAATATAGAAATATAGGCGAGATGACAGCAAATGGGGAGAATAGATATTTGAGAGTAAAAGATGGATTCCCTTGCTACATTCCTAAAGATTCTGATGAAGAGCTTGGTATGTATTTAGCATCAGAATATAGCAATATGGCGGTTTATGATACGATTAAAGAGAATATATCATTAAATGTATCAAATGATGCTTCAATAGTGATATTAAATCAAGAAGACCAAGACGAAACAGGAGTAGTATCTCGTGTAATATCAAGAAGTGAATATTTTGATGATGACTACATAAGAAGGAATACAGACGAAGAGTTGTTTTATTTGGCAAATGTAGAAATTAAAGGTGGAAAAGTAATAAAAATAGAATATATATATAATCCTTTTGCTTTTTAAAGAAAAAATTTGGTAAAAATCACTTTAAAAAGGTATTTATAAGGAAAATATTTGATATTTTAAAACTTGATTTATATAAAGATAAGCATTATAATATTATATTGGTTAGATTATTATTTTAGGAGAGCATTGATATGAATATTGTTATGGTTATCGGTGCTTTGATAATTTGTTTATTTATAGGTTTTATTGCTTATAGAGCTGGTAGAACAATAGAAAAGAAAGAAGCTTTAGAAAAAGTAGGGACAGCAGAATCAAAAGCGAGAAAATTGCTTGATGATGCTATAAAGAATGCTGAGAGCACGAAAGTTAATGCATTGCTTGAAGTAAAAGAGCAAATTTTAAAACAGAGAACTGATTTTGAGGCAGAACTTAGAGATAGAAGGAAGGAAGTATCAGAACTTGAAAGTAGAGCCTTAAAAAGAGATGAATTATCAGAGAAGAAAGCCGAAGTATTAGATAAGAAAGAAAACGAACTTCAAACAAAGGAGGCTGATTTAAATCACAAACTTGTTGAAGTTGCAAAACTTAATGAGGATAGGATTAGAGAACTTGAAAGGATATCAACTTATACAAGGGACCAAGCTAAAAATGAATTACTAAATGCAGTAAAAGAAGATATAAAGCATGACACAGCTTTATTTATAAAAGAGCAAGAACAGATAGCACAAGATGAAGTTGATAAGATTACTAAAAATTTAGTTCTTCAATCTTTACAAAAATGTGCTACAGAGACGGTGTCTTTTGCAACAGTATCTGTTGTGCAACTCCCAAATGATGATATGAAAGGTCGTATCATAGGTAGAGAAGGTAGAAATATAAGGGCTATTGAGCAACTGACTGGGACTGAACTTATAATTGATGATACACCAGAGACGGTTGTTGTATCTTGTTTTGACCCAATAAGGAGAGAAGTTGCTCGTGTGTCACTTGAAAACTTAATACTTGATGGAAGAATTCACCCAGCAAGAATTGAGGAGATAGTAGAGAGAAGTAGAAAAGAAGTAGAAAATGATATAAAACAAAAAGGCGAAGATGCAGTATTAAAAACAGGAGTTAGAGGTTTACACCCTGACATAGTAAAACTTTTAGGTAGGATGCACTTTAGGACGAGTTATGGACAAAATGCACTTATTCACAGTATAGAGGTATCAAAATTATCTGGTATTATGGCTGCAGAATTAGGCTATAATGTAAATTTGGCAAAAAGAGCAGGACTTTTACATGACATAGGAAAGTCAATAGACCACGAAGTTGATGGGACACATGTGTCAATAGGAGTTGATATATGTAAGAAATATAAAGAACCTTTTGATGTTATAAATGCAGTAGAGTCACATCACGGAGATGTAGAAGCAAAGTGTCCTATAGCATTTATAGTTGCAGCAGCCGATGCTATGTCAGCAGCAAGACCTGGAGCGAGAAGAGATGCACTTGAGACTTATACTCAAAGACTTACACAACTTGAAGAAATTACTAATTCTTATGAAGGGGTAGCAAGTTCTTATGCAGTTCAAGCAGGTAGAGAAGTTAGGATTATGGTTTTACCAGAAAAAGTATCTGATGACGATATGGTAATAATGGCAAGATCTATAGCAAAACAAATAGAAGAGCAGATGCAGTATCCAGGGACCATAAAAGTAAATGTCATAAGAGAAACAAGAGCGACTGAAGTTGCAA
Organism: uncultured Lachnospiraceae bacterium; assembly: GCA_946406305.1. GTDB lineage: Bacteria > Bacillota > Clostridia > Lachnospirales > Lachnospiraceae > UBA3633. The sequence goes on along the minus strand of CAMJKC010000015.1, from coordinate 9,186 downwards.
AATAAACATAAAAAAATTAATCGTAGTGGCGAGCAGTGCGAGCCCAAAGATATGCAACTGAAGTTGCAAAATAAGTATAAAAAAGAATCAAGGAGAAAGATAATGAGAACAAAAAAAATATTGGCAATTATAATTAGTTTATCTATGTTTATGTCATTGTCAAGTTGTGGTAAAAAGAGTTCAAAAGTAGAAGGAGAATTTCGTATAGGTATAGGTCAGTTTGCAGAACATCCATCACTTGATAATTGTAGGGAAGGTTTTTTGCTTGGACTTAGAGAAGAAGGTTTTGAACAAGGAAAGAATGTGACTTTTCGTATTGATAATGCACAAACTGATGGTGGGTTTGCAAGTCAAATTTTTGACAATTATGTAAATAATAATATGGATATGATAGTAGCCATAGCAACTCCTATGGCACAAATGGCTTATAGCAGAGCAAAAGATAAAAATATTCCTGTTATATTTACTGCTGTCACAGACCCTGTTGCAGCAGAGTTAGCAGATGAAAATGGAAAGCCAGTTGGTAATATAACTGGAACTTCTGACAAACTTCCTGTAGATTTACAATTGTCTCTAATACACGAGATGTATCCAGAGGCAAAAAGAGTTGGGATACTCTACACTACAAGCGAAGTTAATTCTATATCTTCTATAGAAGAATATAAATATTATGCAAGTTCTTATGGGATAGACATTATTACACAGGGAATAAGCGATACGAGTGACATGGCTCTTGCCTGTGATAACATATTAAATAAAGTTGATGTTATGACAAATGTGACTGACAATACAGTTGTTGCTTCTTTGCCTGTATTACTTTCAAAAGCTAATGAAAAAAATATACCAGTTTTTGGTTCAGAAATAGAACAAGTGAAAAAAGGTTGCATAGCTTGTATGGGACTTGACTATGTGGAACTTGGAAAGCAAACAGGTAGAATGGCAGCAAAAATTTTAAAGGGTGAAGTAGAGGCAAAAAATTTGAATTATGAAATTATAGAAAGTGCTTCACTATATGTAAATAGCAAAGTTGCAGATAATTTGAATTATATAATCAATCAAGATATTATAGACCGTGCTAATCAAGTTTTTGATACCATATCATAAAAAGAGGCAGCATTGATGGATGCTATTGAATTACTTAAATTTTATTTTATCACTCCTCAAGAAATAATAGGCATATTGACAGGAGTGTTGAGAGAGGGACTGATGTATTCAGTAGCCTCTCTCGGTGTTTATATAACATATAAAATATTAGATTTCCCAGATATGACAGTGGATAGTTCATTTCCTCTTGGGATGAGTATAACTGCGATATTGTTGATATTAGATGTGCCACCTATATTAACTTTATGTATAAGTTTTATTGCAGGAGCATTGGTTGGTGTAATAACTGGTATTATACATGTGAAGTTTGGAGTGAGAGATTTATTAAGTGGCATAATAGTAATGACTGCCTTATACTCTATTAACTTGAGAATTGCTGGCAGGTCAAATTTGCCAGTATTTAAAAAACCTACAATTTTTCATTTAGAGTATTTTAATTTTCTTGATAGAAGTATGAAAACAATTTTAATATTACTTGTAATAGTGGCGATATGTAAAATTTTATTAGATTATTATTTAAAAACAAAAAATGGATACCTCCTTAGAAGTGTGGGAGATAATGAAAAACTTGTTACTGCTCTTGCAAAAGACAAAGGTAATGTAAAAATTATAGGTCTTGCAATAGCAAATGGATTTGTTGCTTTTGCTGGTTCTATATTTACTCACGATAGAGGTTTTTTTGAGATAAGTGCAGGGACTGGAACTCTTGTAATAGCAGTTTCTAATGTAATAATAGGGATGCAAATAGCAAAAAGAATAAAATGTATAAGTGATACCACAGCAGTTATAATTGGCTCAATATTATATAGAGCATGTATAAGTATAGCTCTCTCATGGGGATTAGAACCAAGAGATTTGAAACTTATAACGGCAAGCTTGTTGCTTATAATATTAGTTATGAATTCAATAAAGAGAAAGAATAAGGTAGCATAAATGATTGAATTAAGAAATGTAAGTAAATACTATAACACTGGTTCAGTTACAGAGACTTGTGTGTTTAATAAATTTAATCTTAACATAGATAAAAATGAATTTGTGTCTGTGGTTGGTTCAAATGGTTCAGGGAAGACCACTATGTTAAATATAATATGTGGTTCTATTAAAGTAGATAGAGGAGATGTTTTCCTTGACAATAAGAATATAACAAATGTCCCTGAATATAAGAGGATGGTAAAGATAGGCAGAGTTTTTCAAAATCCAGCTTTTGGAACTTGTCCAAGTTTAAATATTATAGAAAATATGGCACTTGCTGAAAATAAAAACAAAAGTTTTGACTTAAAACCACTTGTAGATAAAAATAGAGTTGAAAAATATAAAACTATGCTTAAATCTCTTAACTTAGGGCTTGAAGATAAATGTGATATAAATGTAGGAGCTCTATCTGGAGGGCAGAGACAAGCGATAGCTCTCCTTATGTCAACTATGATAGATATAAAATTTTTAATATTAGATGAGCATACAGCAGCACTCGATCCAAAGACTGCAGATGTCATAATGGAACTTACAGATAAAATAGTAAAAGAAAAAAATTTGACAGCGATAATGGTAACTCACAATTTGAGGTATGCTGTTGAGTATGGAAATAGACTTCTTATGATGCATGATGGACAAATTGTAATAGATGTAAAAAATGAAGAGAAAAAAAATTTAAAAGTAGAAGATGTTTTAGATAAATTTACTACAATTTCTATTGAATGTGGGAATTAGTATAAGGAGGGTTTTATGAAAAAAAATTTAGTTTTGATTATTTGCTTATTGGTTTTAAGTTCTTGTAGATACAATGTGGCTGAAAATGAAGTGGTAACTAAAAAAGAGGAGCAAAGTTATAAAGAAGAGACAACAGAGGCAACAGAAACTATAATGAAGGAAGGAACTGAAGATGACTTTTATTATACAGGAGATGATGAGTATCTTAAATTGCTGACAAACTATATGATAGAAAATAGTGATTTTGATGGAGAAAATATAATTTTAATACCAAGCCCTGTAATAGTAAAAATTGACGAGAGTGATTTGAAAGATATAAAAGTTTATGGCTCCTTCAACATATTTGGGTATGAAGTTGATGGAGATACTTTGTTAAATGTAAATGGTGGACATTATCCTGGATGTGCATATTTTATGCGAGATGAAACAGGTTTACATATTTTGGAAATAATTGTAGCAGATGATGGAAGTAGTTATCAAAGTAGTTTGCTTGAAATATGTGAAGGTGATGAAGACTTGGCAGCACAAGTTACTAAGGCAACAGATTCTTCAACTGATGAATATAAAAAAGCAAGAAAAGATTATATAAAAATGTATGTTGATGAACATTCGCTTGATATAAATTATTATAAAGATTATGAAAGAAGAAGAGTTTCCATAAGAGATGATATAGAAATAACTGAAGATGAAAATAACTTTTATGATGCAGTAGAAACAGTAGAAAGAGATATAATATATAAAAATGAGACAGATTTGTTTTGTTCTTTAGAAAGTAATTACAGTGAAAGAACTGTGACAATCAAGATGTGGAAAGATGGTGTATCAAAAATAAAAAATGTTAGCAAGACTGATAGTGGATATGAAGAATATATGAATGCATGGAGTGATTTAAAATTGAGTATTGTTCAAAATGGTGCGACAATTCTTGACATATTTTCAAATGCTGGGGTAGAAGATGTGACGATAGTAAATAATTTTGTTAGTGATGAAGATTATGAGACTGTGTTTATATCTGCCAGAAATGGTGTCATAGTATATGATATATTGAGTGAAGAATAGGAGGGATTATGGATGCTAAGTTAGAATCAAAATATGGAGATATTAGTATAAGTCCAAAAGTAATAGCAAAAACTGCAGGGCTTGCTGCTTGTGAAAGCTTTGGTGTTGTAGGAATGGCAAGTGTAAATATTGCGAGTGGAATAGCAAAACTTTTGACTGGGGATGATTTGACAAAAGGAGTTCTCGTTGAAATAGTAGACAATGAGATTGTCATCGATTTGCATATAATTGTGGCATATAGTGTAAATGTAAAAGCTTGTACTGAAAATGTAATAGAAAATGTAGTTTATCAAGTAAATAAGCTTACTACACTTAATATAAAAACTATAAATATATATGTAGAAGGCATTAGACTTACGGATTAAGGAGAGTTTAAATATGAGTATTTATGGTGAAAAATTAAAAAATGGTTTTATTGCTGGAACTTCGCTCTTAATGAAAAATGTTGAATATATAAATTTTTTAAATGTGTTTCCAGTTCCAGATGGAGATACAGGTACTAATATGTCGATGACTCTTCAATCAGCTGTGAAAGCACTTTCTGATATAGAAGATTGCAGTATAGAAAATGTGTGTAAGGCAATTTCTAACGGTTCATTGAGAGGTGCAAGGGGAAACAGCGGTGTTATAATGAGTCAAATACTTAGAGGTTTTACTAACTACATAAAAGATGAAGAAGAGTTAAATGCAAAAGTATTGTTGTCTGCATTGGAAAAAGCAAAGGACACAGCATATAAGGCAGTAGTAAAGCCAAAGGAAGGAACTATTTTAACTGTTATAAAAGGGGTTGCAGAGAAAGCGAGTGAAGTTTTAAGTGAAAATATTGACGATATAGAAAAATATGAGCAAGTTGTAAACTATGGAGATAAAGTTTTAGATACAACTCCTGATTTATTGCCAGTTTTAAAAGAGGCAAATGTTGTAGATAGTGGTGGCAAAGGTCTTATGGTATTTATGCGAGGTGTCTTGTCATATTTAAAAGGTGAAGAAGTTGGAGAGATTGAATTTTCAGATACCAAAGTAAATATAAATGTAAAATTTGAAGAAGATAAAGACATAGAGTTTGGTTATTGCACTGAGTTTATAATAAATAACAGTCAAGGGTTTAAAGGGACAGCAGAAGAAGAACTCAAAGAGTATTTAACTTCAATTGGTGATTCTTTAGTTGTGGTGGCAGATACTGAATTAATAAAAATACATGTTCATACAAATCATCCAGGCAAAGCATTTGAAAAAGGGCTTGAATATGGATTCTTGACAAATATGAAAGTTGACAACTTACATATAGAGCATCATGAGAAAATCATTAAAGATGCTGAAAAGAAAGCAAAAGAGCAAAAAGAAAATAGTAATAATAAAAATGTCAAGTTAAAAAATATTGGTTTTATATCTGTTTCTATAGGTGATGGTATGACAGATATATTTAAAGACTTAGGTGTAGATTATGTAATAGAGGGTGGGCAAACTATGAACCCATCTACAGATGATATTGTAAAGGCAGTAGAGCATGTGAATGCAAAAAATGTATTTGTATTCCCTAACAATGGCAATATAATAATGTCTGCAAATCAGGCAAAAGACATAATAAAAGATAAAAAAGTATATGTCGTTCCTACAAAGAATATCATACAAGGTGTAAACTGTATGATATACTATACGGAAAAAGAAAACGTTGATGAAGTAATGGAAGAATTTAACAATACAATTTCAAATGTAAAAAGTATAGAGACCACATATGCAGTTAGAAATACAACCATAGACGGCATAGACATAAAAGAAAACGATTTTATTTCAATAGGGGACGAAGGAATACTTGCGACAAATAAAGATATATGTGAGAGCATATTATCTGCATATAACAAAATAAAAAGTGAAAATGATAGTATAATATCTATATATTATGGGAAAGATATGGATGAGAAAAGTGCAGAGGCTTTGAAAGAAAAACTTAAAGAAGTTAATGAAAATGTAGATATAGGTATATATAAAGGCGGGCAACCAATTTATTATTATTATATTTCTATAGAATAAAAACTGGCAAAGGTAAAATAGATATAACAATTGGTATGGAATTAAAGGACATTAAGGGAGTTGGAGAAAAAATAGAAAGTTATTTGAATAAGCTTGGCATATATGTGCCAAGCGATTTATTATACAATTTTCCAAGAGATTATGAGGAGTTTAAAAGCCCCAAGATGATATTAGACTTGAAAGTTGGAGCCGTTGAAACTATAAAAGTAAAAATAGTTGGAAATGCAAATGTACATAGAAAAGGGAAATTAAGCATTACAAATATAAGTGTGACAGATGGAAGAAATAAAATGAGAGCGAGTTGGTTTAATATTCCATACATTGCAAATTATTTGAAGAGTGATAAAGTTATTGTCTTAAGAGGGAAAATATCTTTAAGTGGTGGAAGACTATCTATAGTGCAACCTAAAATTTATGAAGTAGAAAAATATAATGAAATAGAAAATACTTTATCTCCTATATATCAGTTGACTAAGGGAATAAAAAATGAATCTATAAAAAATTTTGTCCGTATAGTTTTAGATTCAAAAGAAGAGATATTGAAAGACTATTTGCCACGAGAATATAGGGAGAAGAGAAATCTTGCTGAGTATGATTTTTCTATAGAGCATATTCATTTTCCAAAAGATGTAAATGATATGACGGTGGCAAGAAAAAGACTTATATATGATGAGTTATTTATTTTTTCTTTAGGGATGTTTATGTTTAAAGAAAAAAGTGAAAAAGGTGAAATTGATTTTTTGAAAAATGGAAGTTCTAAATATATAGAGAAAGTATTGAAAAACTTAGGCTTTGAGCTGACAAAGGGTCAAAAAGATGCTGTATGTGAAATGGTCAAAGATATGAAAGAAGGAAAAATAATGAATAGGCTTCTTGAAGGAGATGTAGGGAGCGGAAAAACCATAGTAGCATTTTTAGTTGCATTGTATGTAGTAGAAAATGGTGGACAAGTTGCTATAATGGCGCCTACAGAAGTTCTTGCTAATCAACATTATGAGAATTTGAAGAAAATAGTAGAGACAAATAGTTTAAATGTAAGTGTAAGACTTCTTACAGCAAGTAAAAAAGCACAAGAGAGGAAGAGTATAATAAAAGATTTGGAAAATGGAAGTGCAAATATACTTATAGGGACACATGCTATTTTTGGCAAAGATGTCAAATTTAAAAATTTGGCACTTGTTGTAACTGATGAGCAACATAGATTTGGTGTTATGCAGAGAAAGAGCCTTGAAGAAAAAGCAAAAGCAGTAAATGTGCTTTCTATGTCAGCGACTCCAATTCCAAGGACTCTTGCGATGTTACTTTATGCAGATATGCAGATAAGTAGAATTTGTGAAAAGCCAAAAAACAGAATTCCAATAAAAAATTATGTCATAACAGAGGAAAAGAGAAATAAGGCCTATGAGTTGATTTTAAGGGAAGTTAGTAAAGGAAGGCAAGTGTATATAATATGTGCGGCCATTGATGGCGAAAGTGAAGAAACAGGAAGTTTCGCTAATTTTAAAAATGTGACAGATTATGCGAAAGAGATGAAAAAAATATTTAAAAATAGATTTGTAATAGAGAGCCTTACAGGAAGAATGAAACCAAAGGAAAAAGAAGAGATAATGAATAGGTTTAAGAATGGGGAGATTTCCATATTGGTATCTACTACAGTAGTAGAAGTTGGTGTTGACTGTAAGAATGCAACAGTTATAATGGTAGAAGATGCAGGGAGGTTTGGACTTGCAACTCTTCATCAGCTTAGAGGTAGAGTTGGAAGAGGAGAATATGAGAGTTATGCTATTTTTGTTGATACGACAAATACTGAAAATAGCAGAAAAAGACTCCAAGTCATACAAAACTCAAATGATGGCTTTTTTATAGCAGAAGAAGATTTGAAACTTCGTGGGGCAGGAGATTTTTTTGGAGTAAAACAGTCAGGTGCTATGGAGTTTAATATAGCAGATATGTATAGAGATATTGATATATTGAAAATGGCAGCAGAAGATGCAAAGAAATATATAAATAAAGAAATTACATTTGATTACGAGCACAATAAAGTATTAAAATGTAAACTTGACGAATATATAAAAAATAGTTATACTATTTAGTATGAGAGTCATTTCAGGTGAGAAAAGGAGCATGCCTCTAATTTCTGTTAGAGGAAATGAAGTCCGCCCTACTACAGACAAGATAAAAGAAACCTTATTTAACATAATACAATTTGATGTAAAAGGGAGTAAATTTCTTGATTTATTTGCTGGAAGTGGTGCTATAGGAATTGAGGCATTGAGTAGAGGGGCAGTAAATGCAACATTTGTTGACAATAATAAAGAAGCGATAGAAGTTATAAAATATAATTTAGAAAAAACAAAACTTACAGATAGCGCAGATGTGTTCTATATGGATTTTAATAGGTTTTTGAAAAGTTTTTCTAAAAAAGATTTTATATATGACATTGTATTTATGGACCCACCATATGAGTTAAAACTTTATTTAACTGCTCTTGAGAGTTTAAAAGGGACTACTATGCTTGATAAAAAAACTATCATAATAGTAGAAACAGATAAAAAAGATGATGAAAAAGATATTATAGATTTGGGATATGAAATTTATAAAGAGAAAATATATAAAAGTAATAAACATATATTTTTGAGGTTAAAATGAAAACAGCAGTATATCCAGGGTCATTTGACCCTATAACACTTGGGCATATAGATATAATAAATAGAGCAAGTAAAATATTTGATGAATTGATAGTAGCAGTTCTTATGAATTCAGCAAAAATTCCATTATTTGATACAAATGAAAGAGTAGATATGATTGAAAAATCAGTTTGTGATTTTAAAAATGTAAAGGTGGAAACTTTTGATGGGCTTTTAGTTGACTTTATGAGGAAAAAAAATACAGGGATTGTAGTAAGGGGGCTTAGGGCTGTTACTGATTATGAATATGAAATTCAATTAGCTCAAACGAATAGGGCTTTAGATAATAACATTGATACCATATTTTTCACAACGGATGTAAAATATTCATACTTGTCGTCAAGTGTAGTAAAGAATATAGCAGAATACAATGGTGATGTAGATAAATTTGTCACAAACTATGTAAAGCAAAAGATATTAAAAAAATATAATTTGTAAGTTAAAAGATATAAATATATAGGAGAGAAAATGGCTATTAGCAATCTTGAGACAACAATTGATGATATAGAGCAGTTGATTGAAAGAGTTCGCCCTGACAGTAAAGGGAAAATTATATTGCCAAAAGCTGAATTAAAGCAACTTTTGGATGAACTTAGAA